>JAGQOZ010000219.1 GCA_020426955.1 Planctomycetales bacterium | reverse complement strand
ATGAATCGTGCGTTTCACCTTGTGCAATCGCTTCGGAAGCGCTAGTGCCCAACCGTGTGGCACCGTTTGCAACCATGCGTCGCGCGTCATCGGCCGAACGAATTCCGCCGGAAGCTTTGATTTGCACGTTGCCAAAGACGTGTTCCTTCATTAGTTGGACGTCTGCCAGAGTCGCGCCCGTGTAGTTGTAGTCACCACTGGATTGCTTGGTATAGCCGAACCCGGTAGACGTTTTCACAAAGTCCGCACCGACTCGGCTACAGATTTCGCAAAGTCGAATTTTGTCTTCGCGGCGAGTGATATAGTCGGTTTCGAAGATGACTTTGCAGATGGCCGCGTAGGAATGAGCTGTGTCGACCACAGAGCGAATGTCAGCTTCCACATAATCCCATGCACCGCTTAGAGCTTTGCCGATGTTGACAACCATGTCTACTTCGTGAGCCCCTTCTTCGCAAGCAATCTTCGTTTCCAACATTTTGACGTGGGTGGCATTCGAACCATGTGGGAATCCAATGACGGTGCCAATTCGTACTCGAGAACCATCCAGGACATTCCTGGCAATGGAGATTGCGTACGGCTTGACGCAGACGCTAGCGACGGCTAATTTTTTCGCCAGTTCACAACCTTGGCGAATTTCGTCATCCGTCATAGTTGGATGGAGTAATGCATGATCAATCATGCTGGTCAGCGAATCACCCACGTAAGATTCTCCTCGTAACACGCCGTCGAAAGAAACGGACAAATGTCCTCCGCGCGTTTTTAATAGACTTGGCGACGAATTCCAAGTGGATGGAATTCAGTGTCTGCCGAGCCAATGACAAGTTCTAGGCAGGTCAAAGCGAATTCTCCAAGAACTTGATCTGTTTGCATTGGTGCGAATTTGGCGATAATCGGGCCAAGGCATTTTTGGTACGTGGCGTCTTTTCTGACGAATACCGCTAGATAAATTTCGGAAACGCCGATAAACTACGCAGGCGGTCAACGGTCCGATTTTCGAATATTTTGGGCAAGTTGGTCGCTCCCCTCGTGCTGGATGGGAAAGCTCTGCAATTGGAAATTCCGCGGTTTTCGCGATTTAAGAGCCTGATTTAGTCGGGCTCTTTTTCGTTGGTACTCGGAGTTGCCAGTGTTGGGTTATGTTGACACTCGGAGCGCACAGCGATATCCTCACACGGTTTACGCCTGACGCGTAAACCAAAGTGAGACAAGGGATTTCGGAGGATAGTGACGAGTTTTGCATGGCCATGCGAGCGTTTCAAAGATTGAGCCAGGGTTAACGGACGAAATCAACCAGTTTTTATCGATCGATTTCGCGGGCGAATACCAGAGATGGTAGGCGTCGACTGCGAAACGACCTAGACATTAAGGCGTGGGCCATGAATCCTTCCGAAGTACTGCGAATTGTTGACGCGATCCACCGCGACAAGAATATCGACAAGGAAATCGTCTTTCAGGCAATTGAATCCGCCCTACTGTCTGCCGCCAGAAAAAACTACGGCGAAGATGCCGAAATCGTCATTCGGATTGATAGAGAAGATGGCTCTATCTCGGGTGAATGTGATGGCGTCGCGCTAGATCCAGAAGAAACGGTCGGAAGAATCGGAGCTCAGACCGCCAAGCAAGTCATTATTCAGAAAATTCGTGAAGCCGAACGAGACGCTTTGTATGACGAATATGTCGAACAAATGGGCCAAATGGTCAGCGGCGTCGTACAGCGGAGCGATGGCCGAGCGACAACGGTTTCGCTGGGAAATGTCGAAGCCATTCTTCCTCGTGGCGAACAGATCCCCGGTGAAACCCATCATGCGAATGAACGAGTTCGCACGACAGTGTTTGATGTTCGCAAAGAAGGTAGCCGAGTCAAAGTGGTGCTCAGTCGGACTCGGCCACAATTAGTTCAACGCTTGTTTGAACAAGAAATCCCGGAAATCGCCGAAGGTGTGATTGAAGTTCGCGCTATGGCGCGGGAGCCTGGTTATCGCAGTAAAGTAGCCGTTAGCAGCGCCGATCAACGTGTCGACTGTGTGGGTGCGTGTGTGGGTGTGCGAGGCAACCGGATCAAGAATATTGTCGACGAACTGGCGGGAGAACGGATTGATATCGTTCGCTGGAGCGACGATATGCAGGTCCTGATTCCCAACGCGTTGCAGCCCGCCGAAGTCGACGAAGTGATTCTCTGTAAAATGATGGGCCGAGCGATCGTGTTGGTTCGAGAAGACCAACTGTCGCTGGCAATTGGTCGCCGAGGCCAGAATGTGCGTTTGGCCAGCAAGCTATGTGGCTGGGACATTGAAATCATGACCCAGGACGAACTGCAGGAGCAGATCGAAAACGCCGTTGTCGGTTTTTCCGCCCTAGAAGGCATGACCGACGAACTGGCCGAAATGCTGGTGGGCGAAGGTTTTCTTTCGTATGACGACTTGTCCGTGATTGAACCAGACGACCTCATGCGTATGGGGGGTATCACAGAAGAGCAGGTTGACAGAATTGTCGAACAGGCTGAAGAAAAAGCAGAAGAAGCCGAAGCGGCAGCCGCATTGGAGCGGAAACGAGCAAAGGAACAGGAACGAATTGATCGAGCTACAGCCGAGGCAGAAGAATTAGAGCGTCGGCGTGAAGCTCAAAAGGCTGCTGAATCGCCCGAACAGGGAGTGGAACCTGGCGAGTCCGGTGATACACTTAATGCCCAGGATGATTCAGCAAATTCGGAAGAACCGGACGCGTAGTTTCGGATCGTCCGACTCCCCGGTGTGGGGCGGATATTGTCAGATTAAAGAGGATTAGAGCGATGGTCCGCCCTATGGCAGTGCGGGGTTCGCTTGTTTTTGAGCTACTCTCTAACACAGACTTACCTTGCGAATCACATCGCCGCTGGTTGAATTGACATTTGTATTCGCAAGATTTCTGTCGGCAAAAGCTGGGAGAACGCGCAATGGTTTAGTTTTTGATTGGCGTTGGTTAGACGCGAAAAAGAGGAGGGCAAAGTGCCCATACGTATTTACGCCTTAGCAAAAGATTTGAATATTGACAGTAAGGACTTGGTGGACATCTGTTCCAAGGCGGGGATCACCGGAAAGGGATCTGCGCTGGCCAGTCTTACAGACGATGAAGTTGTCAAGGTAAAGGCGTACCTGTCTGACAAAGCAGGTCCAGCTCCAGGTTCCAGTTCTCCAACTTCCGGGTCAGCTCGTTCAGGCGTCACCACGCCGTTTTCTCGTGAAGATTACATCAGCCTTGCCGCCGGTTCGAAACCAAAGGTGATTAACGTCAAGTCTCCTAGTCGAAAAGGAGACCGCAAGGAAACGGAATCAGACCAGCAGCCAGAAGTAGCTGCGGATGACGTTGGCACTGAATCACCCGCAGCTGAAGTGCCAGTCGCAGATGATTCTCCGGCGATTGCAGCCGAGTCAGTACCAGAGACTCCGGCCGCCGCACCTGCCAGCAAAGAGCCTGCTCCGGTGAAGTCGCCACCTCCGTTGTCCCGTCTGAGTGGTGCACCGGAACGTCCTCAGGCGTCCGAGATTCGTCGGCCAATCAATTTGTCGGGGCCAGCCGCTCGCGAAAAACGCAGCGGTGGTGGGCAAAAACCGCAACAGAAAAAAGATCCAGTTGTCCGGGTCGCTGCTATCCCCGAAGCGAAAGCTCCGCCGAAAAAGAAAAAGGACGCGGAACCTGCGCCGCAAAAGCCCATCATGACGCTGCCGGTCGATGCGATTCGCAGCGCCAAATCTGGTTCGCGGGCACCATTAGAGCAGTTCACCAAGCATTCGGACCGACGACGCGAGAAGGATAATGAAGATGATGTTCGGTCGCGAAAACCCGGCGTCACGGAAGATCCTTCAACTGCAGGCAAGGGCCGAGAAAAAGATCGCAAGAAGGGAAAACATCAGCCGGAAGAACTGGATGACGAAAAGAAATTGGCCAACATGGCCAGTACCCGAGCGTCCCGGCAGCAAAAACGTCGTCGCAATGTTGTTTCGGACGAAGATGAAGGATCAACACCCTCACGGCCTCGTCGTCGTCGATTGACGCGCAAGGGCACCAACACTGCGGCTCCTCGCAAAGGACGCGTTGTGGTCGAACTTCCTTGCACGGTGCGAAGTTTGTCCGAAGCGTCTGGTGTTGCCACCACACAAATCTTGCGAACTTTGATGTCCATGGGAAACATGGTCAACATTAACGCCGAATTGGATGAAGAAATGGCGGAGATGCTGGCTGTCGAATTGGACATGGATGTCGATTTCAAGCAGCCGGAGACTTTGGAAGAACAAATGCTGGCCGAATTGGAAGCCGTCGATGATCCGCCTGAATCGCTTAAGAATCGAGCTCCTGTGATTACCTTCTTGGGGCATGTGGATCACGGAAAAACGTCGCTCTTGGATCGGATCATTGGCATCAATGTGGTATCGGGAGAAGCGGGCGGAATCACGCAGCACATTCGCGCGTACAAAATCGATAAAGATGGGCGCGAAATCAGTTTCGTCGATACACCGGGACACGAAGCCTTCACGGAGATGCGAGCTCGTGGTGCGAATGTCACCGACATCGCGGTCTTAGTGGTTGCCGCCGATGACGGAGTCATGCCGCAAACCGAAGAAGCCATCAGTCACGCAAAAGCGGCAAACGTTCCGATCGTGATCGCGCTGAACAAGATTGATGTACCTGGCGCGGACGTCAACAAGGCCTTCCAGGATTTGGCAGCCAGAGAATTGTTGCCAGTGGAATGGGGTGGCGAAGTGGAAGTGGTCAAGACCAGTGCCATTACCGGCGAAGGCATTGACGACCTCTTAGAAACGCTTTTGCTGACTGCGGATCTGCATGAATATAAAGCGAATCCGGATCGATCAGCATCGGGCGTTTGCTTAGAAGCCGAACAAGAAGTGAATCGCGGCGTGGTTGCCAAAGTGATTGTCAAAAACGGAACGCTCCGAGTTGGCGATGTGGTGGTCTGCGGTGCTGGGCACGGTCGAGTTAAGGCGCTGTACGATACCCTGGATACTCGCAAGCGTTTGACGGAAGCAGGCCCTTCCACTCCGGTTAGTCTGATTGGCTTGGATATCGCGCCGGAAGCGGGCGATGCGTTTCATGTGGTGGATGATGTGGCGAAAGCGCGTGAGATTGCTGAAAACCGTCAGCATCAAACCCGGTCGCGTTCGTTGTCCGGACGCAATGTTCGCGTTTCGTTCGAAGAGTTCCAGCGTCGCTTGGAAGATGGTCGCCTGGGACGAGGTGAAGAACAAGCGGTGCTGAATCTGATTCTACGAGCCGATGTTCGTGGTTCGATCGAAGCGATTCAGAAAGAACTTGGAAAATTGGACCATCCGGAAGTTCGCGTAAACGTCATGCAAGCTTCCGTTGGAGCGGTTAGTTCGGCCGACGTTACGTTGGCCGATGCATCGGATGCCGTCATTGTCGGCTTCAATGTCATTCCAGATGAAAACGCGCGAACGTTGGCCGAAGAACGAGGCGTCGAAATCCGTCGCTACGACATCATCTATAAAGTGTCGGAAGACATTAAGGCCATGCTAGAAGGCAAGTTGAAGCCAGAAGAACGAGTGACCGAACTGGGACGAGCTTTGGTTCAGCAAACGTTTAATATTAGCCGAGTCGGTACGGTTGCGGGTTGCCGAGTATTGGCGGGCAACATTGAACGTGGTTGTCGAATTCGCGTGAACCGGGAAGGACGCGGCATTGGGGATTACCCATTGGATTCGCTCAAGCGTGAAAAAGACGATGCCAAAGAAGTTCGCGAAGGATTCGAATGCGGTATTCGTTTGGCCGGTTTCAACGATCTTAAGGAAGGCGATATCCTAGAGGCCTACAAGATTGAAGAATTCGCCAGAACCCTCTAGATCGCTGGATATCCGGCAATATTTGGGAACGTCGGCGGCGCAATGCATTTTTTTGGCGTAATGTTGCTTTAGTGTGGACGGGGTTGCAAATTTGAGCAGTAGACGAACGTTAAAAGCTGCATCCGCAATACGCGAAGTGGTCAGTATGGCAATTCTGACCGAATTGCGCGATCCTCGTGTGGAAGGGGTAACGGTTACTTTTGTCGAAATATCGAAGGACATGCGGTACGCCAAGGTTCATGTTTCCATTATGGGAGACTCCAAGAAACAGGACCTAGTGATGCATGGTCTGAAGAATGCAACCGGTTTTCTCCAGCAACGAATTAACGACCGCGTTGACGCTCGATACGTTCCACGTCTGCAATTTGTGCTAGACAAAGGCGTCAAGCATTCGTTTACGGTTGCCGAGATTCTGAAGGAAGTGTTGCCGCAAGAAGAACAAGACCAGACAACGACGCCGAACGTAGAAGAAGATTCGGTTTCGGAAAATGACAATTGATTGACCCCGTGATTGGGTTAAGCACACATCTTCGAGCGTTATTGGAAAGTAGTTGAGAGTTGTTTCATGGCACCATCAAACCGAGCGGATTCGATTGCTAAGCTGTTCAAGGGATTGAAAAAGAACTTCAAACCAGTGTCGTTGCCCGAGCGTCCTGTTTTAGAGCAGTTGCTGTTTGCGTGCTGTTTGGAAAACACTGATTACGGTGCAGCAGAAGAAGCGTTTGCCCGGTTGCAAGAGTCGTTTTACGATTGGAACGAAATTCGAGTCACCACAGTCCGAGAGCTGAGTGAAATGCTGGCAGGGGTCGCGGATCCGCAACAAGCTGCTGCCAATCTCAAGCACACGTTGCACAGCGTGTTCGAATCGATCTACGAATTTAGCTTAGAGTCGCTCAAGAAGCAGAACCTGGGCGTCGCCGTCAAACAGTTGGAAAAATATCGAGGAACAACGCCGTTCACAATTGCGTTTGTGGCGCAGAATTCGCTCGGAGGACATTCGATACCAATTTGCAAAGGCTCGTTGGATGTCCTGTATATTGTAGGCGTCATCTCGGAAGACGAATGGGCCAAAGGGTTGGCTCCGGGACTGGAGCGAGCAGTGTCGAAATCGAACGGACATGAGTTTGCTTCGCTGCTACACCAGATGGGAGCCATGTTGGTTGCCAGTCCGTTTAGTTCGCAACTCAAGAAACTCTTGTTAGAAATCGAACCTGACGCAAAGGCTCGTTTGCCAAAAAGAATCACGGCAAAATCGGAGCCGGTTGATGCGGACGAGACGAAAACGCCCGCGTCATCGTCAAGAAAGAAGACCGCAAAAAAAACGACGGAAACGAAGTCGGCGGATAGTGCCAAGGCAAGCACCAAGAAGACCGCCAGCAAGACGCCGGCCAAGAAGGCAACCAAGAAAACCGCGCACGAAGCAAAAGCCAAGAAGAAGACCACCAAAAAGAAAACAGCGTCAAAGCAACTGTCGCGCAAGAAGCCTCGTTAACCTTTCGGCTCGGTGTGTCTGCAGCTTGCCCAATTCAGCGCATTTTCTTTGTGTGGGAAAGACTGGTTCCGGTTGTCATTGCGTGGTCAGGCCTTGAATTGCCGTTTCGGTGCGAATGCCAACCGGTCGGCTCGCCCGGTCCAATTTCTACCCTTCGTCGCCGAATTGATATGAACAACCAAGGATCGGCATGATGATCAAGAATGGCCGTCAAGTTTGGTGTCTTGCCATTGCCGCGTCGGTTAGCTTGTTCGCATGTCAGAAAGGAATGTCACAAGACGGCGAGCTGGACGAACCGGACATTCAGGAGGTCGTTTCGCTGCGGCCGTCATCCGAATTGGATCAGGATCGTTGTGAATCGTCCGCCCGTTTTGCTTTAGGCCGACTCGCGTTTCGACGAGAAAATCTTCCGGCCGCATTACGGCACTATCAGCGTGCCTTTCGATATGCGAATCAATCCAGCACCATCTGCGTCGAGATTGTCGAATTGGCGTACCACTTGGGCCGTTTGGATCAAGCGGTTCGATACGCTGGGTTCCTTGCGGCCGATTCGAAAATCGATCCGTATGTAACTCGGCAAGTGGCGATCGCTGCAATCGAACAAGGAGAATTGGCCATCGCCAAATCGTTATTGCAACGTATCGTCAATGCGTCGTCCGAAACTGAAGGTGACGAAAACGTCGATCCTGCCGTGCGCGCAGAACGAAAGATGGTGCAGTTCGAAATCGGCCGCATTGACTATCAATTGGGCGAATATGCCGCGGCGGCGGCGGTGTTCGAAACCGCCTTGTTTGGCAATACGGACGGCTCTGAGGTTTCTGTCGAGTCACTGTTTCAGAACCCAGAAGTGATTTATGCAACCGCAGCGGATGTGTTTCTGGCGGCAGGCCAAATTGAATTGGCGGAACGAGCGTTCGCGGGAATGGATCAGCATGTAGGCAGTTCCACAGACAAGGCACTGCACTTGGCTCGCTTGGCCGACGCTCGCAACAATTGGTCTCAGGCTCTGGACCATCTTGGGCAATACTTCTCGCAGGTGGATCTGGCGGGTGACGAAGCAATTGATTTGGCGCTAGACCTTCTGCGACGGCAACACCAGGAATTGTGGATTGAAAAGGGAATCGAGTTTCTACGGCAACAAGGCGATACAGAACGCCATGACCCATCTGTGGAATACCGCCTTGTCGAATTGTATCTACGCAAAGACAATCCGTCCGCGGCATTGGAAATTTTGGAGCCGCTGTTGGAAAAGACACCGACAGTCCCTGGCGTGGTAAGTCGGTGTGAAATTTATTTCCATCAGCAACGCGAATCGCAGCTTGCGGAAAGTTTATGCGACGCTGTCGAGCTGTTGGGAAGTATTGATCCGCTATTGGGAATCTTGGACCGCATTAGCCAAAATCGCGAATTCGCTGTTCAACTTTGCCAGCAGCTTGCGTTGGTTGCCGAGGGCCAATCCGTCACCAGCACTCGCCTGATCTTGCTGGCGTATCTTCGGTTGAAATTGGAAGACTATCAGCTCGCTTGCAAAGCTTCGAATACGGTTATTTCGCGATCAGCCGATGACTTTCCGTATGACTGGGCCATGTCCTGGGCCATTTTATTGGCGGAATCGTCGCAGTACTCGTCGGCACTAAGCGTGCTGCAGCGCTGTTTGGACGAGAACCCCAATGATGCGTTGCGAGCGGAAATACAGTTCCATATCGCCGGGCTGCAAACGTTGTTGCACCACACCAGCGAAGCCAAGTCGGCGGCGGCAGATGCCTGTCGATTGCAACCGAAGAACTTGGAATACGTGCTGCGACAGGCATGGGTTTTCGGACGGTTGGGCGATTCCAAGCAGCAACAGGACACCCTTCGCGCTGGCTTGGAACAATCTAAGGACGATTTTTCGCGTCCTGAAGTGCGAGC
>JAGQOZ010000218.1 GCA_020426955.1 Planctomycetales bacterium | reverse complement strand
CCAAGCTGGCCGAAGTGGAATCCGCACTGACAGAACATGGTCAGTTCATGCCGTTTGATCCGCCACTAGTACAAGCTGGCGCTACGCTAGGTGGCACCGTAGCGGCTGGGCTATCCGGTCCCGGAAGACAACGGTACGGCGGAATACGAGATTTCATTTTGGGAATTCGGCTGGTCACCGGCGAAGGGCAAATCGTGTTCGGCGGCGGCAAGGTAGTCAAGAATGCCGCCGGGTTTGACATTCCCAAATTGGCCGTGGGCAGTTTAGGTTCGATTGGCATCTTTGTGGAATTGACCTTCAAGGTGTTTCCCCAGCCAGATCAGTTTGCCACACTTCAGCTGGAAACCGATTCGTTGGACGACGCATTGGCCGTGTTCAAAGTATTGCGACAAAGCCAATACGATTTGACATGCTTGGATTTCCGGCCGCCCCATTGTCTTTTCGTGCGAATCGGTGGACGACTCGATTCGCTGAAACGGCGAATGGATCGTATCATGGCGGACTTAGATCTGGCCATGGAAAAACGCATTCGGATGGTTCGCATCAACGAGGACGCCGAACAGCAATTGTGGTCGGAGTTGCGAGAATTTGGCTGGGCTGCGTCAGGCCGGTTGGTGAAATTACCGTTGGTGCCTTCGCAGATTGGCGAAGTAGAAGACGCGTTGGCGTCATTGCCAACCGATGTACCGCGACACTATTCCGTAGGCGGCAATGTGGTTTGGCTGGCCTGGCCCGCATCGCTGTCGTTGCAAAAACTGGCCGGCGTGGTAGCTCGCGTTGGTCAGCGAGCGTTAATGCTGGGAAATGTTGGTCTGACGGACGACGCTCATCTAGCGGCCATACCAGCGTCGGACGAAACATGGATTGGCAAGTGCAGCGGAGCGGCGTTTGAGCGAGCGTTGAATTCGGTATTTGATCCTCAACGCAAATTCGTTTATTGAGAATGTCCATCGAAAGTTTGTGATGCAACACAATATTATAGACCGTTCGCAACATCCCTGGACCAATTCGATGGCGGACGCCATTCAGAAATGCGTGCACTGCGGTTTCTGCTTGCCAGCCTGTCCCACGTATCAAGTGCTGGGCGAAGAAATGGATTCGCCTCGAGGCCGCATTTTCTTGATGAAAGAAGTCTTGGAAGACCGCATTGCGTTGGATTCGGCCCTGCCATATGTAGACAAATGTCTCGGTTGCGTGGGGTGCGAAACCGCGTGCCCGTCCGGCGTGCCGTATGGGGAACTGTTGACGGCGTTTCGAGCGACCGCAGAGCCGCAGCGCGAGCGGTCGATGTCGAATCGTGTGATGCGAAAGTTCGTTTTGACTACATTGCCATTCGTCGGGCGATTTCGCTGGGCGTTGCGAATCGGCATGCTCACCAAGCCATTCAGCCGCTTGGTTCCGTCGTCGTTTCGACCAATGCTGCAGCTGTTGCCCATGTCAATTCCTGCGTCTCGTCCGCTGCCAGAAGTCAACTCGGCAGTTGGTCCGCGACGAGCCCGAGTGGCGTTGCACATTGGTTGTGCTCAGCAAGTTTTGGCGCCAGAAATCAATTGGGCCACGGTTCGCGTCTTGACGCAAAACGGCGTGGAAGTAGTGGTACCCAAAGCTCAAGTTTGCTGCGGCGCGTTGGCAGCCCATACGGGCGAGATGTCACAAGCCAAATCGTTTGCCGCCCAGAACATTCATGCCTTTCCAGCGGACGTAGACGCCATTGTCACCAATGCTGCCGGCTGTGGGTCGGGGATTCATGAATATGGTTTGTGGTTGAAAGGGACGGCAGAAGAAGAGGCCGGCGCAGCGTTTGCAAAACGAACACAGGATGTTTCACAGTTTTTGGACCAACTAGGTTTGGTTTCGTCACCGCAAACCAAGCAGCCTGTCCGAGTTGCCTATCACGATGCGTGTCATCTGGGGCATGCTCAGCGAATAAAGCAACCACCAAGAAAACTACTTAAAAAAATTGCGGGAGTGGAATTGGTCGAAATTCCCAATGGAGAAATCTGTTGTGGGTCGGCCGGAACGTACAACATTGAACAACCGGAGATGGCTAGGCGGCTAGGACAGGAAAAGGTGGCGTCGATTCAATCGGTCCAGCCTGATATTGTGGTGATGGGCAATATTGGGTGTATGATGCAGATTCGTTCGGCTTTGAACGGTGATTCGAAGATCAAGATCATGCACACTATGGAGTTCTTCGACCAATGCTATCGAGGTGAATGGTAGCAGCGCCGAAGTTGAATTCGATTTACGGACGCAAACTATGCATGCAGACAAACCAACGTTGTTGGCCAATGGGCGTTCATTCGGCCTGCGCCGCAGGTTTGCGTGGTTCGTGGGAATCGTCGCAACCTTGGTAGGCGTATGGGCAGCCGTTTCTGTGTTTGCCAAAGACGGTGAAATGCACGTGGTCAAAGGCGAAGTGATCAAGACATTTCCCCACGATCCAGCCGCATACTGCCAAGGGCTTGTCATTCACGATGGTGTGATGTTCGAAGGTACAGGCCAATACGGCGAATCGACCTTGCGCCGAGTCAACTTGGAAACGGGCAAAGTAGAAAAGCAATTGTCATTAGACCGCCGAATTTTTGGCGAAGGCATCACCTTTTGGGACGACAAGATTATTCAACTGTCATGGAAGGAACGCACTGCGTTTGTCTATCAGCGAGATTCGTTCAACTTGGTAGATCGCTTTCGTTATGCAGGCGAAGGTTGGGGCATCACGACCGACGGAACCAACTTGATCATGAGCGATGGTTCGGCAACACTTCGCTTTATCGACCCGAAAACCCATGAGGTTTCTAGACGTTTAACTGTTAGAGCCCAAGGGAAACCGGTGCGGGAACTAAACGAATTGGAGTACATTAATGGCCAAATCTGGGCGAACGTCTGGTTCCAAGACTATATTGTGGTAATTTCACCGGAAACTGGGCAGGTTTCAACCGTTATTGACCTGCGGCACCTGTTTCCAGCCGGTAAACGCCGGAAACGCGACTATGTGCTCAACGGAATCGCCTTCGACAGTGTCCAAAACCGGCTTTTTGTCACCGGAAAGAATTGGCCGCATTTGTTCGAGTTGAAATATCCCACACACTAAGACGCACTTGGCATATCAAGTCAGGAAAATGGCGAAAATTGGAAGTGACTGGGAACTTGCGTTTGATACAATGAGACTCGTTTTTGCGGCACGCAGCAAACAAGCCAACCCCTGATGTTTCTATTGGTAAACGTATTAGCAGCCACATTTGAACACTTTAATGGAGACAATCTCGGTTGAAGTGGATTTATGTGAATGATCTTAGAATGTTGACTGTGGAAATCGATTTCGCGGTAGCTACAATACGTTCCTGACAAGTCAAATCGCAACTTTTGAATCACAACGATGAGTATTCAGACTGAGCAACCACCTATGTCGACGACAATCACTTCGGAAACCATTGATTCCAGCAAGTCTCCCAGGGAAGAGGCGTTTAGCCAGGGAGGGGGCATTGATACTTTCCCATGTAAGCTCCAATCCGCATTTCGCAAACATGCGAGACCCACGATAGACAACGGTTTCTATCGAGTTTCCAAGCGAGTTTTGGATATTTTTGGCGCTCTCACAGGGCTTGTTCTTCTTAGCCCCATCATGTTGCTGGCGGCATTGGCCGTCAAGTTCACCGATGGCGGCACCATTTTCTTCTGTCAGCAACGAGTAGGCCGAAATGGCAAGCCGTTCAAAATGTATAAGTTTCGTTCGATGGTCCCCAACGCTGATTCGATGAAGGCCAGCATGATCGACCGGAACGAGCACGGTGACAATCGAACGTTCAAAATTCTTAATGACCCTCGGATTACTCGCGTTGGTCGAACGATGCGTCGTCTCAGCATCGACGAACTTCCTCAATTGCTGAACGTTTTGCGAGGGGACATGAGTCTGGTTGGGCCTCGGCCGTCCATCACGTCGGAAGTCGAACTGTACGAACCGGCCGATTATCAGCGGCTTTCCGTCAAACCGGGTATTACCTGTATCTGGCAAGTCTCTGGCCGCAGCAACTTGGAATTTGGCGACCAACTGCGTCTGGATCTAGAATACATTGAATCCCGAGCGTTCTTGTTAGATCTGAAGCTGATCGTGCTCACGTTTCCGGCTGTTTTTCGAGGCGAAGGTGCGGCTTAGTATAATTCTATCCGCTTACGAGACCGACCTATCGTCGGTCTCCGAGCTTGGCTGGGAGATCCATCTCAGCCAACCGGCTCGGCTTTAGGATAAGACCCCAGCAATTCGATTCTTGCGGTCTTCTTGGTCAAGCCGTCAATGGCTCGACGCACTCGAGCGTCAGCTTGGTGGCCTTCCAGTTCGACAAAGAAGATATATTCGTTGGGCGAACCCTTCTTGGGAAACGATTCAATCCACGTCAGATTCAGGCGGCAACGTTTGAAAACGGCCATCGCGTCGGCCAGCGCACCGGGTTGATGCAATAGTTCGAACATGATGGACAGTTTGTCTTTGCCGCTAGGCTTGGGTGACGCACTACCAATCACGGCGAATCGAGTGACATTGTCTTTGTTATCTTCAATGTTCTTGGCCAACAACTGCAGCTGGTAGTTGGCGCCTGCCTGACGACTAGCGATGGCCGCCACGTGCGAATTCCGCTTGGCTTCTTCCGCCGCAGCCGTGGTACTGTCGGCGGCCACCAGTTTTGCCCTGGGTAAGTTCTTAGAAATCCAACCACGACATTGCGACAATGCTTGTGGCTTGCTGTGAACTTCTCGAACCTCCGACAATTTGCCGATGCCCAACAAGTTGTGATGAATCCGCATAGGGATTTCACCACAGATGTTAATGGGCATTCGCACAAACATGTCAAGTGTGTCCACAATCCGCCCATCCGTCGAATTTTCGATAGGCACAACACCGTATTCCGTGTCGCCTCGCTTCACCGACTCAAACACAGCCGGAATGCTGGAAACAGCCAGCAGTTCCGCACTTTGGCCGAATCTTTCAATCGTCGCCAAGTGGCTGTAGCTATATTCCGGCCCCAGATAGGCAACTCGAATGGGATTCACCAACGCCGCAGAAAAACTTTGCACTTCCCGATAAACATGGCTCAGCAACGGACGCACGCGATCGTCATCCACAGCGGTTTGCCAAATGTCCGAAGCCCCGTCGGCCTGCTTCACCGGGTCGATCTTCCCGGATTCGCAAAGTTCGCCAAACAACTCCGCTCGCCGAATACACAGCTGGATTAATTCGCGATCCAGTTTCTGCAACGCCGCGATTGTGGGTGACTTGGGCCTTGCCGGCTTGGACTTCGTTGGCCCTTGACCGGTTCGTTTTGACTCTGGCTTCTTCTCCATAACAACATTCTCGTGCATTCGGATTGAGCGGATAGACGCGATTTGACAGGCGGACAGTCCGCCGATCGCTCGCTCTAAGTCAAATTGGCAGGCAAAATTCAGCGTACGGAACTCGTGTCAAAATGGCAGTATTCGCCTGACTGGAATTTCTGGTATTCGTGCCCACTGAATCGTAAGTTATTCATTTTCAACATGTTACGACGTATTTAAATCGTTAGATTCAGATCCTGGCACACTCTTTGCTTTCACTGGTAGACCAGCGAAGTGAGAAACATCTTCGCCCAAGATTAGCTCCAAACAAAAGCTTCACAAGTCCATTAGCAGTAACACTCGCACACGGTTTTGCCTGTCAACGGCAAGCCGCAGACGTTGACGAGAAAGGAGAGTCAGATGGCTCAAGGCGAAAAAATTATTGGTATCGATCTCGGTACAACCAACTCGGTGGTAGCGGTGATGGAAGGTTCTGAACCGACTGTCATTGCCAACGCCGAAGGGAATCGGTTAACTCCCAGCGTGATTGCCTTTACGGACAAGGGCGAAATTCTTGTTGGCGAACCAGCTCGTCGACAAGCCGTCACCAATCCTAAACGCACAGTCTATTCGATCAAACGTTTCATGGGCCGCCGCCACAGTGAAGTGGAAAGCGAAGAAAAGATGGTGCCCTACGAAATCGTTGGTTCGGACGGCGATTATGTGAAAGTGAAAGCGGGTGACAAGGTGCACACGCCGCAAGAGATTTCGGCCATGACGCTTCGCAAACTAAAGGAAGCAGCCGAATCTTTCTTGGGGCACAAAGTCAATAAAGCCGTGATCACAGTGCCGGCCTATTTCAATGATTCGCAACGCCAAGCCACCAAGGATGCAGGTCAAATTGCAGGTTTGGAAGTGGCCAGAATTATCAACGAACCAACTGCTGCCGCATTGGCCTATGGTTTGGGCAAGAAGACCAACGAAAAGATTGCAGTCTTCGACTTGGGCGGTGGTACGTTTGACATTTCCATTTTGGAAGTAGCTTCTACCGAAGGTAAAGACGGCAAAGATGTGACCGTTTTTGAAGTCATCAGTACCAGTGGCGATACGCACCTGGGTGGTGACGACTTTGACGAAGTGCTGATCCACTACGTTGCGGACGAATTCCAGAAAGAGCAAGGAATTGACCTGCGTAAAGACACTATGGCCTTGCAGCGTCTGCAAGAGGCGTGCGAAAAGGCTAAGAAAGAGCTGAGTTCGACTCCGCAGACTGATATCAACTTGCCCTTTATCACGGCCGATTCGTCGGGTGCCAAACACCTGCAAATGACGTTGACTCGGTCAAAGTTTGAAGAACTTTCCGATTCGCTGATCGAACGCTGCCGCAAGCCAGTATTGCAAGCACTGGACGACGCCAAGCTCAAACCGTCTGAGATTGACGAAGTGGTCTTGGTAGGTGGTTCGACTCGAATTCCTCGAGTCCAAGCGTTGGTCAAAGAAGTCTTTGGCAAGGACCCGCACAAGGGTGTCAATCCGGACGAAGTGGTTGCCGTTGGAGCCGCTATCCAAGGTAGCGTCCTTTCCGGTGACCGCAAAGACGTACTGTTGCTGGACGTCACTCCGCTGTCGCTGGGAATTGAAACGCTGGGCGGTGTGTTCACCAAGTTAGTGGAACGCAACACCACGGTTCCTACGGAACGCAAGCAAACGTTCAGCACGGCGGACGACAATCAGACGGCTGTCACTGTTCGAGTATTCCAGGGTGAACGTCCGATGGCGGCCGACAACCGGTTGCTGGGGCAATTTAACTTGGAAGGCATTCCACCAGCTCCTCGAGGTGTACCGCAGATTGAAGTCAAATTCGACATTGATCAAAACGGGATCCTGAACGTTTCCGCCAAGGATTTGGGGACCAGTAAGGAACAGACGGTTCGGATTGAACAGTCGTCCGGTTTGTCCGAAGACGAAATCAATCGCATGAAGACCGACGCGGAGTCTCATGCGGCAGAAGACAAGACTAAACGAGAATTGGCTGAAGCACGTAACCAAGGTGAACAACTCTGCTTCCAAGTAGAGAAAACCATCAAGGAACATGCCGACAAACTGAAGGACGCCGATAAAGCTCCGCTGGAATCGGCTATCACCAAGGTTCGCGAAGCAGTTAAGGGAGACGATGCGAACGCCATCAAATCGGCCGTGTCCGACTTGGAGCAAGCGTCGCACGCGTTAAGCAAAACGCTTTACGAATCAGGTGCTGCGGGGGGCGCAGCCGGGGCGGCGCCAAGTGGCGAAGAAACCGCCGGAGCCACCGCAGGTTCTGAAGACGATACCATCGACGCTGAATTCGAAGTCAAAGACAGTTAATCGAATTTGCAGCCATAGCTAAAGAAGATTCAAAGCCCGGTAGCGACCCTCTCGCTACCGGTGCGCGCCGACCGCTGGCAGACGCCGGCACACCGCGAAACGGTACTTCCGTTCGCAACTGAAATTTGGAGGTAAGGGACCATGACATTCCGATTCGAAAAATTCACTATCAAAGCCCAAGAAGCGGTTTCACGAGCCCAGGGAATCGCTACACAAGAAGGTCATCCGCAAATGGAAGCGATCCATCTGTTGGCAGGACTCCTGCAAGAGGAAGACGGACTTGTGAAACCGATTCTGGAAAAAATCGGAACCAACATCCAGCAGCTTCGCGGAACCATTCAATCAGAATTAGGTCACTTGCCAAAATCTTCGGGCGGATCAGCGCCACCCGTCGGACAGGGTCTCGCCAAAGTCCTATCGGGCGCGCAGGAAGCCGCCAGTCGAATGAAAGACGAATTCGTTTCGACAGAACATTTGCTATTGGCACTCACCAAAGTGGATTCGAAAGCAAAGAATCTGTTAGAGCTGAACGGCATTCGAGAAAAAGATTTGCTGACAGCGTTGCAAAGTCTGCGAGGGAGTTCGCGAGTAACCGATGCTTCGCCCGAATCCACCTTTCAGGCGCTGGAGAAATATGGCATCGATTTGGTGGAACGAGCCAACAATGGCAAACTGGATCCGGTGATTGGACGAGACGGCGAGATTCGCCGAGTGATCCAGGTGCTTTCGCGTCGTACTAAGAACAATCCAGTGTTGATTGGCGAACCAGGCGTTGGCAAGACAGCCATTGCGGAAGGTTTGGCATTGCGAATTGTCCAAGGCGATGTGCCTCAGAGCTTGAAGAACAAACGAGTCATCGCGTTGGATATGGGAGCGTTGATTGCCGGCACCAAGTTCCGCGGGGAATTTGAAGAACGCTTGAAAGCGGTCCTACGCGAAGTCGAAGATGCCGGCGGCAACGTCATTTTGTTCATTGACGAACTGCACACCGTGGTCGGAGCGGGGCGAACCGAAGGAGGTTCTGACGCCGCTAACTTGTTGAAACCAGCATTGGCACGAGGCGAACTTCGCTGCATTGGCGCCACCACGTTGGACGAATATCGCCAATACATTGAAAAAGATGCCGCCTTGGAGCGACGCTTCCAACCAGTGATGGTCGGGGAACCTTCGGTCGATGACACCATCGCCATTCTGCGAGGCTTGAAGGCTCGTTACGAAGCTCATCATGGCATCAAGATCAAGGATTCGGCGTTGGTCGCCGCGGCACAACTTTCCAATCGCTACATTGCCGATCGCTTTCTGCCAGACAAAGCAATCGACTTGGTAGACGAAGCCGCTAGTCGCTTGGCCATGGAGTTGGAAAGCGTCCCTACCGAGATTGACCAAGTTCAACGCAAACTGACTCAGCTGGAACTGGCCGCTCGTCAACTTGCCGACGAAGAAGACGAAACGGCCAAAGATCGATTAGCTCAAATTGAAACCGACATGACCGATCTCCGCCGCGAACTCGCCAGCCTACGCGAACAATGGGAAGCAGAAAAATTAGGCTTGGGAGATGTGCAAAAGGTTCGCCAAGAATTGGACCAGGTTCAATTAGAA
>JAGQOZ010000217.1:5577-9304 GCA_020426955.1 Planctomycetales bacterium | reverse complement strand
ACACGCTCACATCCAAGGAGCAGACGCGATACCGACTCCCGAGATTTTCTTCAACGGCGCGAAGGATCGTTCACGGATTGCGTATGATCGAGTGAACGACGTGCTGAGCCGTTGGCGATCATTGGTGGTCAAGAAGACGCTGGAAGACGAAGAAATTCCAACAGCTGCCGCAGAACCATTTCGTGTGACAGCGCACGACATGTCGGAAGATTCCGGTCGCCGAGCCGCATTGTGGTCCAAGATCTTACCGTTTGTTGCCATTATCTGGGCGCTCACTGGCGCGTTCTATCCGGCCATTGATTTGTGCGCCGGAGAAAAAGAACGAGGCACCTTGGAAACGTTGCTGAGCAGTCCCGCAGAACGACAGGAAATTGTGTGGGGCAAGATGATCACGGTCTTGATCTTCAGCTTGGCCACATCGCTGCTAAACTTAGGGAGCATGGCTGTCACCGGCACGCTGATTACCAGCCAGCTAGGAGGCCAATTCGCTCAGATTGGGCCGCCACCGTTTTTCGCGTTGGGCTGGCTCTTGTTAGCGTTGATTCCGCTGGCGGCTATTTTCAGCGCCGCGTCGTTGGCCTTGGCCGCAATGGCTAAGAGTTCGAAAGAAGGTCAATACTACTTGATGCCGCTCATGGTGGTGACAATGCCGTTGGCCATGATACCGCTGATGCCCAGTGTCGAATTGAATCTGGGAAACAGTCTGGTTCCGATTACCGGCGTCATGCTGTTGCTGCGTTCGCTGATGGAAGGCGAATACCTGATTGCACTCAAGTTCTTTGTGCCCGTGACCATCGTAACCGGGGCGTGCTGTTTGCTGGCGGTTCGCTGGGCTATTCAACAATTTAACGATGAGGCAGTGCTGTTCCGCGAAAGTGAACGATTGGATTTGGGATTGTGGTTGATGCATCTGGTTCGCGACCGACAGCCGACGCCCAGCCTGGCACAGGGATTCTTGTGCGCGATATTGCTGTTGGTCATTGGGTTCTTTGGTAGCCTGGCTGCCAAAATGCCCACGTCTTGGACTTCTTTTGCCGTTTCCACGGTGATTTCGCAAATCGCCTTTGTGGCCACACCGGTCTTGATCATGACCATTGTGTTGACTCGCAGCTTCAAGGAAACCCTCCTGTTGCGTCGGCCTTCAGTTGGTTCCCTGCTGACCGCCGTGCTATTGGCCATTCTGATTCATCCGGCCGCAGCCGAATTCGCACATCTGATTCAAAAACTATATCCATTGTCGCCAACGGCCATGGAAGGGTTGGCTCGCCTGAGCGGAATTTTCGAACAGGCACCGGTTTGGCAAGTGATTTTAGTCTTAGCGGTCTTGCCTGCCATTTGTGAAGAGCTGGCGTTTCGAGGATTCATCCTTTCAGGACTGCGAAAACTGGGCAATCGCAAGATGGCCATCATTATCAGCAGCTTCTTTTTTGGGATCATGCATGGAATTCTACAGCAGTCGGTAAATGCCGCCGTTTTAGGATTGGTCCTAGGCTACATTGCCGTGCAGTCATGTTCTATTCTGCCGTGCATGGCCTTCCATGTCCTGCACAACAGTTCTCAACTCTTGGCGAAACTGCATTTCACTCCAGAATTCTTGGTGGAACATCCCGGAGCTCGGCTGTTTCTGACTCAGGAATCGTCGCAAGCCGAAGTACATTATTCGTTGATTCTGGTGGTCGTCAGCATTGTAGCCAGCACGCTGGCTATCGCTTGGCTGCGGAACATGCCGCATTATCTTTCGGCCGAAGAACGGCTGAGTGAAAATATCGAACGATCCGTGGGCGTCAGCATTCTTTAAGCGGACGCCATTGGCAAAATCCCAACGCATTGGGCGCGATGCTTTGGGCCTGGCCTGCTAACGCATCAACATCGGCGTAGTGGTAGGTCAGGGCCGTCACCAGCGAATTATCCCAAATTCGGACGGCGGAAACTTCGGTTCGAACATAAAGATCTTCGCCGGGCACTTGGTTGTACCATTCCACTTCGTCCAAGACGCGAAGTGTGATGTCCACGTTAGCTGCATCAAGTTCCCAAAGTTCGCCGATAATCCAATCCGTACCCGGAACCAACGCTGGATAAGGACCTAAGTCAAACAGCGCTCCTTGGACCACAGCAGCTTGTACCGATACGACCGGCCGAGGCCAACAAAACTCGCGCTCCTGACCTCGCATCAACGTCCCATACACAAAAATAAACCGGTTCATCATTAGATTTTCTTCATGTTCGAAGGCAATTAGGATCGCTCAGAATTAGATGCGTTTCGTCTTTCCTAATTATTGCGTTGTAGGGCGAAAGATCCTTTGAGCTACAGCCGAACTTCGGCTATGGTCATTCTTGTTCGTTCAACATCAAGAGGGAACACGCGACGCAGTCGTTGCACCCTCGGCATTTTTCATCAGTCGTCCCATCAATTCCTGAACGAACATGGGCGTGCCGCATTCAAGACCCTCAATTCGCGAGACACATCTGGTACTACTGAATGCAATTGTGTTTGACACATGCACGCTGACCCAAGAGGCTGCCTGGTTTTCGAACTGGGCAGCCTTGTTTTTTGCGCCACAACCACCGCTGGGCTGATCATCGACTATATTACGGACTCTAACCTAACAGAAGTCCGAATTCAGCGAAGAAAGTGGCCCACATGAACTCTGCCTTCATCACCCAACCCACACATCGGCGCGGTCGAACCGTCTGGTCCAAGATCGCATTGGCGATCGCGCTGGTCGTCGGCGGTTCGACAAACACGTGGGCCGAAAATTGGCCGCAATGGCGAGGACTCCGCGGAGACGGCAGTAGTTTGGAAACCAACATTCCAACGCAATGGGATGGAAGCACAGGCCAAAACATCGCTTGGAAAACTCCGATTCCCGGCGAAGGACATTCTTCGCCCATCATTTGGGAAGATCAGATTTTCTTGACCAGCTGTTTGACCGAACAACAACAACGAATCTTGCTGTGTCTCGATAAGGCCAGCGGCCAGCCGCGTTGGCAACAGACCGTCTTGACCGCGCCGCTGGAATCGAAACACTCGCTCAATAGTTTTGCTTCGGGAACTCCGGCTACTGATGGCCAACAAATTTTCGTAACGTTCCTGGAACCAGACGGCCGAATTGTGCCGGCGCCGAATGTTGGTTCGGAACGAGAAATCACGGCGGGTCGCATGGTGGTGGCTGCGTACGATTTCACTGGTCAGCAAACATGGCTAGTTCGTCCCGGCGAATTCATCAGTGCGCATGGTTATTGCAGCTGCCCCGTGCTGTTCGAAGACAAAGTGATCATCAACGGAGACCATGATGGCGATTCGTATCTGCTGGCGCTGGACAAGCGAACCGGCCAAACCGTCTGGAAAGTCAAACGCAAACACGGCATTCGCAGCTACGTTACTCCTTTACTACGCACCATCGACGGTCGAACCCAACTGATTCTGTCCGGCAGCCAACACATCGCCAGTTACAATCCGGTAGACGGTTCGTTGCACTGGGAAATTGATGGTCCCACGGAACAGTTTGTGGCATCCATGGTTTACGACGGAAAATTATTGTTCATGACGTGCGGTTATCCAGACTATCACGTGATGGGCATCGATCCTACCGGCAAAGACAACGTGACGGCATCCCATGTCAAATGGCATGTGACCAACGCCAAGTGCTATGTCCCATCGCCGGTAGTGCTGGACGGTTTCTTATTAGTGGCGGATGATCGAGGCACCGGGAATTGCTTTGATGCG
>JAGQOZ010000217.1:0-5477 GCA_020426955.1 Planctomycetales bacterium | reverse complement strand
GACGGGTGAACGCTATTGGCAAGCTCGTTTGGGCAACGGCTTCAGCGGATCGCTAGTGACAGCCAACGGGCTTTCCTATTGGACGGCCAACAATGGCGAAACGAAGGTGATTCGCCCAGGCCAAGAACTTGATCTTGTGGCAACCAACCCCTTAGGCGAAAACTGTTATTCGTCACCGGCCATCAGCGACGACCTAGTGTTCATTCGCGGCGAATTCCATTTGTTTTGTATTGGCATGTCTTCCTCAAAGTAACTTCGTATCACTCGAATACTCGCCTGCCATGACCACCACCGCTACCAGCCTACTGCTTCGACTTCGCGAACCAACGGACAAAACCGCTTGGGCTCGATTCGTGCAAATCTATGGACCGCTGATATATCGCTGGGCTAAACGAACCGGACTCTCGTCAGACGATTCCGCCGACCTTGTTCAAGACGTATTAACCGTGTTGGTTTGCAAATTGCCAACCTTCGAATATGATCGGCAGCGGAGTTTTCGAGCTTGGTTGAAGACGGTGACCATGAACAAATGGCGAGAAAGCATTCGGAAGAAATCATTGCCAATGGCAGATTCTTCCGCCGGAGATGTGGCGGTTTTGCCCGAGCAACAGGCCACCGATTATTGGGATCTGGATTACAAGAAGCACTTGGTTCAACAAGCGATGGACTTGGTCCAATATGATTTTCAGCCGGCCACGTGGCAAGCGTTAAAGAAGTACCTGGCCGCCGAAGCTACCGCGGATGAACTGGCTGCCGAATTTGGCATTAGCGTCTGGACCATCTATTCTGCTAAGTCACGTCTTATCAAGCGTTTACGAGACGAACTTGCTGATCTACTGGATTAAAACTTCATCTTTCTGGTCGTTGCGTTACAAAAAAGCATTGGTCGGCGCATACTCCCAGATAGACACTCGATTCCCCAGCGAAATATCGGGCGTCACCACTGGCAAACGCAATCCGTCTCGATCTAAAAGGACCTGTCATGGCACCTTCCACTTGCCCAAAACCCAACGAATTGGCCGAATTCCTGTGCGGTAGATTGACCGACGATCGAGTTTGCGAATTAGAATCGCACCTGTCGGAATGCGATGCTTGTGGCGATACCATTCGAGCTCTGAACGTCGAAGATACCTTTGCGAATTTGTTTGCCGAGCAATCCGATTCGGCCGACGCAGACCAAGACCAAGGCGAACTCGCGTCGTTGGTTCGCGACTGGGAAGCAATCATCGAAGAACAGTTGCACGAACCGCCCGATCGGTATGCGCAGCCCAAAGATGCTCAGCAACGCGCATACGAAGTGGAATCGCGACTCGCTCCGGCACAAGACGAAACGGAAATCGGGCGTCTGGCCAACTACCGTATTTTGCGTCTGCTGGGAACTGGCGGCATGGGCGTGGTCTATCTGGCCGAAGACATGCAACTGCGCCGACCAGTGGCATTAAAAATCTTACGACCGTCGCTTGGTGAAGCCGCTCAGCAGCGTTTCCTGCAGGAAGCTCGCGCGGCCGCCGCCATTGAACATGACCACGTGATCACCATCTATCATGTCGGCAGTGAAGGTCCATTAGCCTTTTTGGCCATGCAGTATTTGCACGGAGAAACACTGGAAAAACGCCTGCACCGTGACAACCAGTTGTCAGCGGACGAAGTCATTGCCGTTGCCAGTCAAATTGCCGAAGGTCTGGCCGCCGCGCACGAAAAGCATCTGATTCATCGAGACATCAAGCCGGCCAATATCTTGATCAGCGATGACGGGAAACGAGCAACCATTTTGGACTTTGGCCTGGCCTATGCCGTAGATGACAATCCAGAATTGACGGAAACGGGCATGGTGGCCGGAACGCCAGCGTATATGTCACCGGAACAAGCTCGAGGCCAATTAATGGACGAACGGACCGATCTGTTCAGCCTAGGAACCTTGATGTATCGCTGTCTGACTGGCCAGATGCCGTTTCCTGGTAAGAATGCCTTGGCGGTGATTCGGTCCATTCAGTGTGACACACCCATGTCACCTCGGCAAATTGATCTGCGGATTCCTCGATTCCTTTCCGATACCGTCATGGATCTGCTGGAAAAAGACATTCGACTTCGTCCCGAAAAGGCCAGCATCATTGTGGAATCACTGCGAACCGGTCGCCGGCCAGCTCGCGCGGTCGCAGACAACCGTTCGCTGGATCCATCCGCAGCAAATGGTAACTTTCGCCACCGAATTTGGATCGCGGCCTTGGCGTTCTTCGGCCTCTTCGGCGCAGCGGCCATTTATACGATTCAAACAGATCGAGGCCAAATCATCGTAAAAACGGACGATCCGCAGATCCAGGTAGAGGTGCTAAAAGCGGGCGAACTGGTTCGCATTATCGACCCCAGCACGGATGACACTGTGACGATTCAATCCGGCGAATATCAAGTTCGCCTAAAAGATTCCGCTTCGCAGGCAACCATTTCGCCACAGAAACTGACCATTCGTCGGAACGATGCGCAAGTGGTAACGGTGGAGCAAGAAATAGAAGCTGCTTCGGCGGACGATGTCGTGTCCGACGGAATTGACGACGACCTTCAGAAAAATGGCGCCAGTGAATCGGAAGCAGAATTGAATCGGATACTGCATGAAGCAATTGCACTTCGAGAAGCTGGAAAGCCAGCAGAAGCGATTAAACTGCTAAGTCATCAACTTGCATCATCCGAAATGGGAGAAGAAATTGGGCCGGAAGTCGGTCGTAAGCTCAAGTTAGAATACGCTCGGGCGTATCGCATGTTGGGCGAATACGACATTGCTGAACTGTACTATCAAGGACTCGGCAACGGACCGGAGGCCTTAGAAATCGCTCGATTCTACGAAGAGCGACAGCAATTTGAGAGGAGCTTCGACCAATACAATAGAGTCTTCCTCGCGGACCCAACCAATGAAGAAGTTCGCAAAGCGAGAGATCGAGTGCGCAAGTTAGCAGAGACTGAGGAACCGCAACGAATCTTCGGCGGCATTGAAATTTCACTGAGCGTTCTCAATGCGCTGCCCAATGCGCCGATTGACGGCATTTACCGAGTGGAACCGGGTGGAACGTTGGCGTTGGGTGTGGCGTATGGCCGAGTGAACGTGGAAGGACTCACGCTGCAAGAAGCAGAAACGGCCGTTCGCGATCATCTGTCTGAGTACTTGCAAGCGCCTGTCGTCCAAGTGACCTTTGCTGCCAACCGACGCCAGTCGCCGTTGGATGCGAAAGACGGTTCGCCCGAGACAGAAACATTTGCGACGCCCAACGATTCCTCGGACACTTCGCATGAAAGCCTGTACGATGGCAAGACGTTTGACGAATGGCATGCGCTGCTAAAACGAGAAAAACATCCGGAACGGCAAAACGATTGCTTGGTCGCTCTACGGTCACTGACCAACGAATCGAATCGCGGCCAAGCCACGGAAACGGTATTGCAAATGGCGAAACGTGAGAATTTCAATGCCGCAATTTCGCTGGTTAGTAAAGATCGCCCCGAATCTGTGGTGGACGCGATGATGCAGCAGTTCGAACGCGTCAAAGCGAACGAAGTTGGCCGTTCAGGACTGGCCGTGATATTTGCATACTGGACGAATCTGCCGCCGGATTTGTCCAACGAATGGACACAATTGCTGTCCAAGCATGGTCGTTACTTTTGGGATTCGATCGAAACGATCGGTCAGGCGAATAACGATCCAGACTGGACATTGGAAAAACAGCTGATTCTGTGCCAATACGTGCCTCCGATGCTGGATGCATTTACACTGACGGACAGTGAAATTGCCAAGCTGGCTTCCGAATTGCATTCGAAGGACGATGCCAGAAAAATGGACGCTGCCGTGGCGCTGGCCAATCACGCACCGAAGCTGCCGGCGTTGATTGCTGTTTTGAAAGAGAGCACGTATTTTGAGTCGCAAAGAAAAGGATTCGGTGGTAAGAACTACGTTAAGGCTGTCATCGCGATCGGCGCAAACGCCGATATCCAAGCTGCAATTCTCGAGCGTTTTGAAAGTCTACCTGCGTGGACACGGGCTCACCGATTTCTGGTTATCTTGGGCGAAGTCGGTACAGCAGAAGCGATTCCAGTTTTGGATTCGTACCTCGAGACGTTAAAGAAGCATTTACCTGACGAAAATGACCTCGTCAAACTCGCTCGCGAAACGATTAAAGCTCGTGAATCACACAAAGACTACATTGACGTGCCGTCGCAGCAGCGGAGGTAGCCTTGAGACGAGCCGATAGCGCACGGTCGAATCACGCAGCACTGCCTATCGAGTCGCAACGAACCATCGAAACGAGCCTGTGAGAACTTCCGATCCGTCTTGCGTGACGGAGACTCCGATTTCGACGATAGTTCGGCCGCGTGAATTCAACGTCGCAAGAAACGACTTCGCCGCAGGTTCGCTCAGCATGCCCTCGGCGCAGATCTGTGAGCCAATTTCTGCTGGGCGGCGAAATTTGGTCGATGATTCTCGCAACACCGCCATATGCGAATCTGCCAATTCTGGAAACCGCTGCATAAGCAAGTGTCCCGTCGAGGCTTCCGCCAGGCCAAATAGAACGGTTGCATGAACGGTGTTGACGTGATTCCCATGTTCCGATTGAGGAACCAACAGAACGCGAAGTCCGTCCGCCTGCAGCCCTAGCATTCTGTTAAATGGGAGTTCGTTAATCTTCATTTCGCACCATTGGATTGACGGACGAAAGACTCCGAAATCTAGAAACGCAAAATCCCTCCTAGGTGACGAGCCTAGGAGGGATTTGCTCACTGTACCAAGCGGAGGCAACACGTGCTGATGCAGGAACTTTCGGGTCAAAACAAGAAACGAATCGAAACAAGTTTCTTTGTCACGCGACCAAGCGGATCTAGCAACAACAGCACCCCTCCTTACGAAAGTCCAGTGACATTCAGTTGAGGCTGTAACCAAACAGCAAGGGAAAGTAGACCACAGTTGGCGGGGATCGTCAATTCGCTAAATCTTAGTTCGTCCAATATCGTTTGGATTCGACCAAATTCGGTCGCTTTGGTTCGATCATTAAATCGGCGTAATTTAGCAAGAAATTTCCTTAAAAAACATTAGCCGCCAAGATCTACGACAGTAACCCTCGTGCATCGACCGCCTGTTGGGTCGCTTGGCCGTCGCTGGAAAGCCACCAGACGTGATTCTGCAAATTCATGCAGGGGCAAATGTGGTTGGGAATAATGGAAACTCGTTCACCCAGCTGCGGCTTCTTATTGCATTTTGACACGTCCACTTGCGCGTGTTCTTCGGTCAGTTTCACGATTTTTGCTTGTGGATATTCCAAAATCAGTCCATGTCCCGCGTCGGGCCGAGGTCCGCACAGATCACTGGTTAACGTCTTTGAACCCGCATCCAAGACGACTTGGTTCTTCTGATTGTTGCTGACCACGGTGCTCAGGATCTTGGCGGCACAATCTTCCAGCTGGCCATAGCCGCCGTACACAATATTCAGGTCATTGAAGAC
>JAGQOZ010000216.1 GCA_020426955.1 Planctomycetales bacterium | reverse complement strand
ACAAGTTCGTTTAGTCAGGGCGCTGACGAAGAAATACAACGGATTGAATCTATATTGCAGTTGCCGTTCGTCGAAAATGTCGTACCTTATGCCCACGTTTTTAGCCCGCCAATCCCGGCGCACGATCCAAATCATGCTGACGGAGAAGGGTTGCATATCGAATTCAGCACAACGATACAGGCCGGACAAACAGGATTTGCGGCATTTAGGTTCGAATCCAGTATCGCAGTTGATGTCAACGGTGACGAACACGATGTTTTTGTCAGTCCCATTGTCAAAATGATTGTCTTGGACGTTCGCAAACGTGGCGATATGAATGGTGACAACCAAGTTGATTTTGCTGATTTCTTACTGTTCTCAGCGGCCTACGATAGTGCTGGCAATATGGTTGGCTACGAAGGTGGTGACTTCAATCTAGACGGTGTCATTGATTTTGCGGATTTCTTGATTCTCAGTGCCGGTTTTGGAAATTGATGAGCATTCGCTTGTTTCGAACCAAAAAGCGGGAAGCCCGAAATAGTTTCGAGCTTCCCTGGAGCGTTTGGAACGAATTCAAAACTTGGCTACTCCGCTTCGATAGGAAGCGGGTGGAATTCGTAGCTCAGCTTATCGAAGAAGTCATCAGAAATTCGTTCCAGGTCTAACGACCGCACGCCCGCATTCTCCATCTGGTTGACGTCCACAATAAAGTGTGGTCCTTGGACTGCTTTCTCCAGGTTTTCTTGACCTGCGGCGACGGCGTCGTCCAGCGAAAGGCCTTGCCCCAGCTTGGTTGCTTCAATCGGAATGCGATAGCCGTTAGGCAATTCAATCATCGGAAAGGCGTGACCAGGCATCAAAACGATGTAAGAATCCAAACCTACCGCTTTGGCTGTACTGGCCCAGAAGATGGCCAAGTCAATGCACGTTCCCGCTCGATTGCTCAACACGTCTCGAGCGTATTTGACGTGCTGACCAAAGCGTCCGTCCAGTTCCAGCGTGGGCGAAGTTTGGTATGCCATCTTGTTGTCATCCATAAATTTCCAAATCGCCTGCAGATAGTGAATCGCGTCGTTGCTTTTCAGCGACGATGCGGCACCATGAGCCATACCGCTGATGCGGCCAGCCAGTTGCTGAATCACCGGATCATTCGAATTGCAGAACGACGCCACCAGGATGGGCAAGTATTCGTTCGCTTCGTGCCAGTTGATCGAATCGTGCGAGACCCGTCGAGAAAACACCACTTCGTTTCGAGCCAACACGTCAATGCGGCGACTGTCCGCTTCTTCGACCGCCTGACCGTCCGCGTCAACGTAGCGATATTCCGCCAATAGATTGGCAGAACGAGTGCCATCCATTTTGCTCATGGCGTCGATATCCAAGACGGGGAAAAACGCTTCTACTACGGTCTGACCGGGATAGACAATCGGAGTCCGTTTCCAAGGGCTCCAACCGCTGAGTCCTTCCAGTTGGTAGCGAACCTGAAAACGCTTGATAGGTTCAGCATGCGTGTTGGTGAAGACAGATCGAGCGGTCCAGAAGAGTCCAAAGTCTTCATTGCCATAGACCTTGGCCAGCGAACTCATCAGACGCGGCGTCGCTTCCAACGTCCAGGGCGAAGTTTGCGATAGCGCTGGCGTGGCGGACGATTCAAAGGCAAACCGAATAGCCGAATCTTGTTCCAGATACCTCACGTCGTGCGAGCCTTCAGGAAATTCGACCGTAATGGTGGCACTCAACGGTCCCCACTCCGATTGTTCGGCCGCATGGAAAACCGCTCGATCATCCAAGCACGTCACCAACTCCATAGCCCCCGGTTTCGCTCGGCTACGGATTTCCCACGTCCCCGGTGCCACCGTGTGGGCCATCCCTTTCTGATGTAGTTCGACCACAACTTGGAAGTTGGAATCGTCAAAGCGGCTGTCGACGACTTCGATTTCGTGCCAATCAATTTGCAACGCCAGATTTCGTAGCAACACCAACGGGTCCTGCGTCTCCGCTTTCACTTGAGCGTATTTGGACGGAGAAAAGGTAAAGGATCGAGTGATCTTGGCGTCACCAAAGGAGTCCACTTGATAGCGGTCTCGGAAACGGACAATCGCTAACGCGTTCTCGGCATCAGCCATGCAGCAACTGGCCAACCAGCAGGCCAAGGCAATAAACATGCGGTTCAGAAATACGTGCGAAATTTTCATCGTAGGGGCCTCGTTCAAGGAAATCATGAAGGTTTTGATTCTGGGCGAAAATGCCCGTTTCCTGCCGTACCGCCGGCATGGCGAACTGTGACAGGCGGCGGACATTTTTGAAGAAAAAGAATTTTGGTGTCACAAGCAAGAAATTCGGCGGTAACGCGGTACAGATAATTCGAAACGAACCGTGCGAGTATCATCATGCAACCCAAAAAAGAGCCCCATTCCGTGTCCCCATCTTTGAACGAACCCACCCCCGCCAGCGGTAGCGACGTCCCGATCGAACTTCCGCCCGATTTTCCCGAAGCAGATGAAACGACTTCGTCTGACCGTCATGATTCGCCTACCAAGCCGCATAAGCCCGCCACGAAAAAAGCAAATTCGCCCTGAGCACATGAATAGCCGCGGCCGCGTCGTGCGTCACACGTCCCAGCAATTAAACTGATACAGAACGCCTGAATTTGAATGAACGCTCCCCTTTTTGAAAGCCCGATCCGATTCGCCATGACTGATTCTCGAGACGCCAAGCCGGACCCACAAACCGGACTCGGTTTACCTGGCGACTTGCCACCCGATTTGGACGCGGACGAATTCGATGAACGCTCCATCGATGCGGAGGCCGCTGTGGACACTTCGCAGGATGAAGCTCCGACACTCAGCGTGCCACCTACCCAACCTGGTTCGACCGTTCGTAACCAAGACGAAACGGATGCTTCGGCGAATGACCGCTTGTTGTCACAAGCGAGTCGCATGCCGCACATTCCGGGATACCAGTTGGTGAAGAAACTGGGACAAGGTGGCATGGGCTCGGTCTACTTGGCGGTCGACCAGAAGTTAGGGCGACACGTGGCCGTCAAAGTGGTGACGCACGCACTGAACGATAATTCGTCCATTCGAGAACGGTTTGACGCCGAGATTCAGACGTTGGCAGCGCTGCAGCATACCCATATCGCTCAACTATATTCTGCCGGTGAACAAGATGGCATGCCGTATTTTGTAATGGAATACATAGACGGTGTCACGTTGGACCAGTTTGCAGACCAAGGCAAGTTGCGAACCAAGTTGCTGGCCAAGATCATGAGCGAACTGTGCGACGCCGTTCAGTTTTGTCATGACAAAGACGTGTTGCATCGCGATTTGAAGCCGTCCAACGTGTTGATGACATCGTCCGGTCAACCGAAAATCGCCGATTTTGGATTAGCCAAAGCCTTGGGCGCCGATTCTTCGTCCACTCGTACCGGCGAAATACTCGGTACACCCGGCTACATGTCGCCGGAACAAGCCAGCGGCGTGGTCAAGACGTTGACACCCGCTTGTGACGTCTATGGTTTGGGCGCGATCTTGTATCGACTGCTGACAGGCCGAGCACCGTTTGTGGCGGACGAACCTTTCCAAACGGTGATGATGGTAATGTCCGACGAACCCGTCCGGCCCAGAAAATGGAATTCGTCCATTCCGGTCGACTTGGAAACGATTTGCCTGAAGTGCTTGGAAAAGAAACCGCAGCGACGATACGCAACCGCGGCAGCCATGCGAGAAGACTTGCAGCGATTCTTGGACGGTCGACCCATTGTCGCTCGGCCAGCCAACTGGTTCGAAAAATCGTGGAAGTGGATGCGACGTAATCGAGCGGCGTCGGTGGGAATTGTCGCGGCGACGCTGATGATGGTGTCCGTCTTGGCAGGATTGACCATGCACAACGCCGCATTGTCCACCGAATTAGCTCGTTCCCGTCGACTGGCCGACCACGGGAGCGAACTTTCCAATTGGTTGATCCAGCAACATTTGGCGGATTTGAACCAGATTTCCGGAACAACGCAAAGCCGACACGATGTTGTGAGCCGAGTGAAATCGTATTTGGACGAAAGCTACAACGACATGCCGCCGGATCCCAAGTACACTCGGCGCTTAGGCTATTCTTATTCGCAACTGGCGGCGATCTCCGGCGGTGCCGATCAAAACAATCTAGGCGACTTGGCTTCGGCCGAAACAAATTATCTTCGCGCTTTGGAACTGTACGAACAGACCGCATCCGAAGACGGCATGACGCCGCAAATCCAACGTTTGCAAGCGGAAGTTTACCTGGCGCTGGTCGATTTGTACAACGAACTGCAACGTCCTCTGCAGAGTGCCAAGTACTTGTCACTCGCGGAAACGCAATTGCAAACGTTGAAATCAAACGATTGGGAGACCTACTTTTTGCGAATTTTGCTGGCCGACGCTCAGGCAGAAAAACACGCAGCCGCCAATCAACATGCAGCGGCGTTAGAGACGCTGGATCAGATTCAAACACAATTGCAAAGCGTTCCGGACGACGCCGATGCGGTGGAAGTGGCGAATCAAAAGATTTGGGTGGCACTGAATCGAGGCCTCAGCTTGGAAGCGTTGGGACAACTTCAGGATTCGGAATCGGCGTATCAATTGGCAACAGATTTAGCGCATGATGCGTATCAGCAAGACAAGAAGAACCCCGCGGTCGCTCGACGCTATTCGTCCACCTTGGTGCAGCTGGGTGATATTCAATTCGCCCAAGAAAATGTGGAAGCGGCGCTGAAAAACTATCAAGCTGGTCTCGAGATCATTGCCGAACTGGTTCGCTTGGATCCACAGAGCGTCGAGCTGATTGCCAACCAAGCGCAAAAGCATTCACGCGTCAGCAGTGCGTTGCAGTACATGGAACGGTTTGACGAAGCGCAGCAGCAGATTGACCGAGCCATCGAGATTCATCGCCAGTTAGAGCAAGACGGGAAAGCGAGTCTGTCATTGCGTAGAAACCAAGCATTGTATGTTTTGTCGGCGGCGGGGCTGCATTCGCTGGTCGGACAAGCGAACGAAGCTAAACAACTGCTGGACGAACATCAACAGCTGTGCGATCGCATTCTGCAAGCCGAACCGAATTCGGCGTTCGAATGGAATCAACTGGCAGAGAATCACTTTTCCTACGCCGTGCTGTTGATTGGCCGGTGGTTTGAGTTGCCGGAAGTACCGCTGCACGCCAGGCAAACTGCCGACTATCAACAGATTGTGCAGCACTTTGACAGCAGTTTGGCATACTTTCAAAAAATTGCAAAGCAACAAGGATTGACGTACCACCAATCGGAATTCCAATCACAAGTGGAAGCGACTCGGGAGATCCTGGAAGACTCGATCGATCAGATGATTGACGTGGCGGAACAAGAACAACTGCCCGAGCAACTTTAGATGCATCACGGTCTACTGGGGCCGGTACAGTTTTTCGTTGTAGAACGGCAACAGCGCCATGGTGACGGCGTGAGCGTACAAGGCTTGCCGGTCAATTTTGCCACCGGTCAAAATGCCGATAGCGCCTTCCTGTTGTTTGGAATTGCTCTTGCCGAACACAATATCATCTGCTTCGCCCAGTTCGTGACCGGCGCGAACCAATCTGGCAATCGGTTCGGGCAATGGGAACGTGGCGGTTCTGGAAAATGATCTTCGTTTCTTCGAAATTACCACAATCCATGCGAACGCCATCATGCCTTGCTGCAAGTTGGGCGGGTCTTGGATGCCTCCTTCGATACCAACCCACAGATCGGCCGTAGGTTCCTTTTTTCTGGCCGCCGTCGCTCGCTGCAACGCACCTCGTTGAGTCTCTTCGTCCGACATCGGTTGGTTTGACACTCCCGACATCACTTTGACACCTTGCACGCTGGCCGGCTTTTCAAACAACGTTTCAAAGGCGGTAGCCACGGCCGCAATCTTGACCGGGTTTTTGGAAGCGACGATTAGTTTCATTCGTGGCGGCCTTTCTGGTTCGATCTAAGATTCGATGGGAATAGTGCGTCATTCCGGATCGTTTGAGTTGAGTCATTTGTTGTCAGCTTGCCAGCGGTGCGGTATCGTGAAGGGATTCAACGTGCTGTCAATTGCGAGTGGCCAGTTATGAGCGAATTAGAACATCCTTCGCCAATGAATGCTGATGCGGAACGGCTGTACTTGTCGCTGGTGGAACATTTGCCGGTCTATGTCGCTCGAAAAAATCTACAAGGCGAAATCACGTTTGCCAACAAGGCGTTTTGTGATTTGGTCAATTTGGCTCCAGATGCCGTTTTGGGCAAAACCGATTTTGATCTATTTCCCAAGGAACTGGCTGAAAAGTATCGCTTGAATGACAAATGGGTGCAAACCACCGGCAATACCTTTGCGGACATTGAAAAGAATTTTAGCGGTGGTGAAACGCATTATTTTCAGGTTCGCAAAACACCGGTCCACAATCCAAACGGCCAGGTGATTGGCACCCAAGTCATCTTCTGGGACGTGTCTGAACACAAACGGGCCGAAGCCAAGCTGGATCAAGAACGGCAACTGCTTAACGCTTTGCTGGCCAACACGCCAGACAATATTTACTTCAAAGATCAAGATGGACGGTTTATTCGCATTAGTCGAGCCAAGGCGCAACGCATGGCTTTGAATCATCCGGCCGATGCGGTGGGGAAAACAGATCGAGATTTCTTTCCGGAAGAACACGCTCGGAAAGCTCGTCTGGACGAAATGGAAATCATGCAAACGGGTCGATCGGTTGTTTCCAAAGAAGAACAACTGGAATGGCCGAATGGAAGTCGCAGTTGGGTGTCCACCACCAAAGCGCCGTTGCGGAATTATTTGGGCGAAGTGGTCGGCACGTTTGGCATTTCTCGGGACATCACCAGCCGCAAACACTTTGAAGCGGCGCAGCGAGAAGCCAAGGAAGCGGCCGAAGCAGCCAATCAAGCCAAGTCCGACTTCTTGGCACATATGAGTCATGAAATTCGTACGCCGATGAACGCCATTTTGGGTTTGACCGACTTGGCGTTGGAGTCGAACTTGGACGAAATGCAGCGAGAATACTTGACTACGGTGTTGTCGTCTGCGGAATCGCTGTTGGGCATTATCAATCAGGTTTTGGACTTCTCCAAAATTGAAGCAGACAAGATTGAATTGGAAAAAGTGGTTTTCGATGCGCATGAATTGATTGTGCAGTCAGCCAAGACGTTCGGCTTTCGCGCAGAAGAAAAAGGACTGTCGCTGGAATGGAATATTGATCGCCAAGTACCTCGCCAACTGATCGGCGACCCAACTCGGTTCCGCCAAGTCTTAGTCAACTTGATAGGCAACGCCGTAAAGTTTACTTCGGCAGGTTCGGTTACGGTTCGCGCAAGTGCCAATCGACGCGAAGCGGACCACGTGGAACTACAATTGGCCGTCACCGACACGGGCATCGGTATCGCTCCGGAAAAACTGGACTTGGTCTTTGAAGAGTTTCAACAAGCGGATTCGTCTACGACAAGGCAGTTTGGCGGCACGGGTTTGGGCCTAGCCATTTCCGCGCGGTTATGCAAATTATTGGGGGGGCGCTGCTGGGTGGAAAGCACGTTGGGTACAGGAACGACGTTCTATTTTACGGCTCAATTTGGAGTTCGTTCCGATCAGCGCGAAGAGCTGCCATCTGATATTTCCGGCCGCAACCAACAGCAAACCCTTCCGCCCGGACTACGAATTTTATTGGCCGAAGATGGTGCGGCCAATCAGATGTTGGTTGTGGGTATCTTGCAGCGGTTTCAATCCCAAGTCTATGTGGCCGGCGACGGTGAAGAAGCGGTTCGCTTGGCACAGCAGCATCCGTTTGACGTGATTTTAATGGACGTGCAGATGCCAAACAAAGATGGATTGCAGGCCACCAAAGAAATTCGTCATCAACCTGGGCCCAATCAAACTACATCCGTGATTGCTATTACGGCGCATGCCATGGATGAAGATCGGCAACGCTGCTTGAACGCTGGTATGGATGCGTTCTTGACCAAGCCGGTTCGGAAACAGGCCTTGGTGGATGCGATTCTGGACGTGCTGCCGAATTTGGATTCGGCACCGACAGATGACGATGACTTAAGCTTCGAAATTAATGATTCGCCGCCCGCAGCTATCCCTGTCGAATGGCAAACCGCGCTGGATTCGTTGGACGGCGATGCGGACTTGTTGCGAACCGTGGCGCAAGCCTGTTTGGGCGAATTGCAACAACGCTTGAATGAAATGAAAACGGCCATCCAGCAGCAAGACGCCACGAGTTTGCAGCGAGCGGCTCATTCGCTAAAGGGTTCTACTCGGCTGTTTGACAATCACCAAATCGAAGACGTTGCCGTCCGCATTGAAAACGCAGCCAAGGCCAACGACTTTGCCGTGGCGGAATCATTGTTGCCGGACTGCAGAGAGCGTGTTGACGTTTTTTCACAACGTATTCAGACATTTCTGGACGCTGGCGGTTAGCTGAGCGGTACCGATATTGGTTCGTAGTCCCGCCTGCTGGCGGAAATACTGGGAGCTTGTTGACGGATGATGATCGACTGTCGTTTTCTGTGGTGCATTCGCATCTTAACTGTGGCAATTCTATGCGTCGGAACTTCGTTTGGTTGGACGGCCGAGCCGGTCAAGGTGTTTATTTTGGCCGGGCAGTCCAACATGGAAGGGAAGGCCAAACTTTCGCTGCTGAAACATCAGATCCACGATCCGCGAACGGCGGCACTGTTTGAACACTTACACGAAGACGGCGAATGGACCGATCGTGATGACGTGTGGATCAAGTTTCTGGATCGGCACGGAAATCTCACGGTGGGCTTTGGCAGTCCAAATTGCATTGGTCCCGAACTGGAATTTGGACACAGCGTGGGCAATCACTGTGACGGGCAAGTGCTGTTGATCAAAACGGCGTGGGGCGGCAAGAGTTTGTTTCGAGATTTCCGGCCGCCGAGTGCTGGTTTGCCGGACGATGCAACGCTGAATTCGTTGTTGGAAGCTAATCGCCAACGCAATCCCGACGCGACGCTGGATGACATCAAATTGTCATTCGGCGAATCGTATCGAAGAATGTTGGCGGAAGTCCACGACACACTGGGACGCCTGTCGGAACTCTTCCCTCAGTATCAAGGGCAAGGCTACGAAATTGCCGGATTGGTTTGGTTTCAAGGCTGGAACGACATGGTCAACGATCAGTATACGGCACAATACACAGAGAACTTGGTGCATCTCATTCGAGACGTTCGGCGAGATTTACAGGCGCCCAATTTGCCAGTCGTGATTGGTCAATTGGGCGTGGATGGTGTTCAAGGACCGCCCAATGCCAAACGTCAACGATTCAAAGATGCACA
>JAGQOZ010000215.1 GCA_020426955.1 Planctomycetales bacterium | reverse complement strand
CCTCGAATTGTCGATGTCGACTCAGACGGCATCGACGAAATCGTTTGGGCGGACCCAGTGTCCGTATTCTGGTTCAAAGCCACATCAAACGGCGAATTTACGAAGACAATCATTCCCGATGTTTGGCTTTGGGCATTGCAAGATCTCGATTTTGGCGACATTGACCAAGATGGCATGACAGACCTGGTCTACTTTTCGGGAACGCGAATCTATTGGCGACGTGGTCTGGGCCATGGCGAGTTTTCTGATGACCAGGTGGTTCAATACAATCAGCGCGACGTGATTGTCAGTTCCTGGAGATCTTCGGATGACCAACGGATCTTGTTCGACATGGATGGTGACGGCGATCTAGATTTACTTTTGCCTGCGTCAAAATACGCGATGTGGGTGCCCAACACGGATGGCAAAGGGACGTTTGGAAGTTATCGAATCATTGCTCGTGTCGATCTACGTTACTTCAATGGCTATCCACTCGATTTGGATTCAGACGGAGATCTTGATATTGTCATGACGAGTTCTGCCGGGGATATGCAGATTTACGAATACGTTTCGCCGATTCTTTTTCAAAAAACAGCGACTTTGGAAACTCTTCTGACCGGCCTAGATTACGGTGACGTCGATGGTGACGGAGACGTCGATATTTTTGTGAACGACCACTACTTCGAGAACCAGGGCGACAACACGTTTGAAGCTCGACAATACGGCCCGAATCCCATTCAGTCGTTCAGCTTAGCTGATTTCGACCAAGACGGAGACGTTGACGTTGCTGCATACGAAATAATGCCATCGGGCATTCCGGTACTCCGCTGGTACCAAGACCGCGTCATTGGCGATTCCAATCACGATGGCGTGTTTGATTCGGCGGATTTGGTAGCGGTGTTCCAGCAGAACGAATACGAAGACTCCGTCGCAGGCAATTCCAACTTTGATTCCGGCGATTGGAATCAAGACGGCGAATTTGATTCGGCCGATTTAGTGTTCGCCTTTCAATCGGAAAACTTTGTGTTCGAGGCGATTTCGCCCAGGTTGTTCGCCGACCATCAGACGGTTGAAGCGATCGCGGCGAATGCGGTTCGGCAAAATCGGCTTGCTCTTGATAGAATCAGAGGTGCCTGGATTCACAATGACGAATTTGATACGACTGATTTAGTCTTTGCACTTCAGGCTGATTCGTTTGAAATTGAATCAAACGGCCAGACAACTGGTTCGGACCGAAGTCAGCCTATCGATGTCGGTTAGTCGATGCACATCGACCAACAGGATCGGGATCTGAAAACCCGGAAGCCAAGGGGGAAAGCATGTTTTCATTTGTTAAACGACAACGTTTCATAAAGTTGCAGTTTGATGCGCTGGAACGCCGTGATTTGCTGACAACGGCGACGACGCTGGTGGCGCATGACATTGCGGTGCCCGAGCTACCGAATCCTCGCTCGGTCCAGGCGGTGGATATTGATGCCGACGGAGACTTGGATGTGCTGGCAGTTTCCCCTTCGCTGAGCGAAATGGTGCTGTTCGAAAATCTAGACGGTCAAGGTTCGTTCGGTCCGCAAACGACCATCGCAAAATCGACGACTCCATTTTCTGAAACGGTACCTGCCGATTTTGATGCGGATGGCGACATCGATTTGGTTGTTTATTCGAACGATCGAAATGGCGGCTCGATCGGCTGGTTTGAAAACGCGGACGGACAAGGCCACTTCGGCGAATATCGTGAACTGGTTGCAGAGATTTTGCTTGATGCCGTCGAAGTTGGAGACATTGACGGCGATGGAGTGAGTGACCTGGTGACCCTTTCTTCGGGAATCGCGTCCCTGAAGGTTTTGGGCTGGAGGAACGACCGTAACGAAATGGTCTCTGCGATTCATGAAATCGCCACGGAAGACAAAGGCAACGGGTCTTCGTCAAGACTCTTTAGCTTAGACCTAGGTGATATCGACAATGATGGTGACTTAGACATCGTCACCGGGGAAGGGTGGTATCGCAATTCCGGTGACGGACCGTGGGAAATGAACGAGTTGCGGTTTCCCGAATGGCTAGAGGTCGATAGGTGTCAAGCGATCCAATTGCATGACATTGATGGAGATGGCGATCTTGATGCAGTGGGATCGTATTATGATTACCATGGGTTGAAGATCGCTTGGTTCGAAAACACCGACGGAAATGGGGTGTTTTCGGAACCACAATTCGTGATGGACCTTCATGATTCTTTGTTTGCGATTGCATCCGCAACAGAAAGCGGAACCGACGAAATTGTCGCTGTCGGCTACGACGGCGTTCTAAGAAATCAAAGCGGCGAGATTGGTCCCATCCTTATGCGTTCGTCAAGTCTCGCGTCGGCTGACCTGGACGGAGACGGTCTGGAAGATCTGTTGTTTACCTCGGAGGTGAATCACGGAGTCTATTGGGCGAAGCAATCTGACGCTCAAGTCTTCCAGGACCCCAGTTCACTGAATGCTCCAGTTTGGGTGATACCTGCTAATGCGGAAGATGTTGACGGTGATGGCGACGTAGACATCGCTGGTTACGACGCTACGTATCTAAACCATAATGGATCGTTTCAACAACGGTTCGGTCAGTTTGAAGCAACTGGGAATTCGCATTGGGGAATGAGAATCGATTTGGATGGCGATGGTGACCGAGATTTTGTGTATTCGGACCGTAACGAGACCCTGGAGGGTTTGCTGAGGGGCTCGAGGCTTTTCGTGCGCTGGAACGTTGATGGGGAACTAGGGACAGATGAATTGGTCGATCAATTTGCTGGGGCGGGTGAGTCGTTCAGGATTGTAGATGTGGATTCTGATGGTATCGAAGAGATTGTGTGGGGATCGCTACTTCACCGGGGCGACACAGATCTTACTGCGCATTGGTACGATTTTCACGACGAAAATGGCGAGCAGACGTTCGTAAAAAAACTGTTCGAAGCAGAATTGCCTGTTTCAAGAATGGATTTTGGGGACATCAATCAAGATGGGCTCACCGATTACGTCTATTTGGCTTCGAATCAAGCTTACTGGCGGCGAGGCTTGGGCCACGGAGAGTTTGCCGCTCCATTGCTGGTTTACAGCGGGAATGCTCCGGTCGCGGAGTGGGATCGTCCACCCTGGTGGTTCCAGCAGCGAATGCTATTTGATATGGACGGTGATGGCGATTTAGACGTTTTACTTCCAACTGTTCAGTATGTCGCGTGGATTCCAAATTCGGATGGTCGAGGTACGTTTGGTGACGTTCGCTTGGGGGCCGTCTTGGGGCGAGGCGATTCAATTTCGAGCTTCAATGCGGTCGCTGTCGATATGGATTCCGACGGCGATTTGGATTTGGTTCTTTTTAGCGGAAATAAAGGTATTCGTTGGTTCGAACAGGGCGAGTCACCAACGTTCGACGGCCCGTTTTTTATCGACGCGTCTCGGTATATCTATCTTGGCTATGGTGACATCAATGGCGACGGGAATTTAGAAATCTTTACCGAAAACGAATACTTCAAAAACTTGGGCAACCACCAATTCCAAATTCAGTCGTACGGCGAGAACACAGTTAGTTCGTTCGACTTGGCCGACATGGACTTAGACGGCGATGTTGACTTGGTAACAAACGAAGTGACACCAACCGGCATCCCTATTCTTCGCTGGTATCAAGACCGAGTGATCGGAGATTCCAACAACGACGGCGTATTCGATTCGGCCGACTTGGTCACAGTGTTTCAGCTTGGCGAATATGAAGACAAAGTGGCGAACAATTCGTCGTTCAGCTCAGGCGATTGGAATCAGGACGGTGAATTTGATTCGGCAGATCTAGTCTTTGCGTTACAGGCGAACAGCTTTGACTTCTTCGCCACCGAGGCAAGTCCCGGCGCTGGCGTCGATTTGAACTTGGCGGCTGCCGTGCTAGCGGATAGGAATCGGATGAAAATGCTCACTAAATGGTTTTAATGCGACTAATGCTAGCGGGGATCTGTCTTGACTGCTTTTTTTAGCCGCCGGTATAAACGCTTGCTCAGACTTCTACACTGTTGTTAACCGTGTTCGATGGATCGAGTGTCATATCTATGAAAGCGTTGGTTGCCTGTCCGCTGCATCTGTTGGAAGTTGACCTGGATACGCACGCTGTTCGGCGAGTGGAATCGCATCGGCCCGAATACTATGGCGTGTCCTGGTCGCATGCTGGTGACCGTTTGATCCTGAGCCACAGCGGCTTGAATAACGAAAAGATGGCTTCGCTGGAATCGTATATGGACAGCGAAGTCGGGTTCCTTTCCACCAACGGTGTCGCTGGTGCGATCGGTCTTTCTCAGCCGCACCAGATTGTCTGTACCGAACAGCATGTTATTGCGACCAACACCGGCCGAAATTCGCTGACCGTGTTTCGCCAAGACGATGGCTTCTACAAAAACATCTGGATCGAAGACGCCAAATGGGATCGCAAAGGGAAAGAAAACTGCTGCGGAAGTCATCTGAATTCGGTTTTTCTGAAAGACGACCAACTGTTCGTGCTGGCGCATAATTTTGATCGAGGTTCGGATGTGATCATTCTTTCGTGGCCAGACCTGCAACTGATCAAACGTTGGAAAACCAAGTCGCTGCAGGCTCATAACGTCTGGGTCACTGCAACAGATCAGGTGCTGGTGTGTGATACCATGCGAGGAACCCTGCTGGATGCGGTTTCCAATAAGGTTCTGTGGAGCTGTGACGAACCGACCGCGATGACTCGTGGACTGGCGTGTGACGGCAAGTACGTCTATATCGGCCGGTCCGAACAGAGTGATCGCCGAGGTCGGACGGAATCGGACGGTGGCATTTGGATTGTCGATCGCAAAAGTTGGAAGACGCAAGATTACATACACTTGCCAGGTGTTGGGAACGTAATGGAAGTCCGTCTGTTGGATGTGCCAGACGAATGTCATCATCAACGACCGTTCACGGGTAAGTATGATACGACGCCGTTGCAGTTGGGCCAGACCAATGCCAGCGTCGTTCATCGTTGTGAAGTGGATGCCACTCAGGCCGATTGGTCCGAACATTTGGCGCCGATGACTCTGCGCTCTGATGCAATGCTGATTGCTCCGCAAAGCGCTTTGGCGACCAAGCGAAGACTGTGCTTGGCGGACGTTTCCGTTTCGGCCAAAGTGGACGTGACGGATGCCAACGCTCGGCATGCTGGTGTCGTTGCAAGGTATCGAGGACCGGGCGAGACTAATATGCTGAATGCCATGCTGCACAAAGAAGGGCCATACGTAGCGGTCGAACTATGGTTGCACCACGCCGGAAAGTGGGAGCGTCTGGGGATCCAACCGGCCAACACGCTCCAGGGCGAATTGACTCTGGTCTGCTGCGGAGAAAACGTAAAAGTGTTATTCGATGGAAATACTTTAATCGAAGCCCAATGCCAAGCGTTAGGAAACGGCAGTGTGGGAATTCGAACCAGTGGCGGTGCGGTTGGTTCGTTCCAATGTCAGGATTTGACAATTCCCCAACGCGGAAAGTCAGACATCTTTCGTCGGCTAGGAATTCCGCACGCTACATTCCGACGTTTCGCTTGAGCAACCGACTGGCACGCTCTTCTGCCCCAAATCCCCACTCGCCAAACCCCCGGCATTGTTGTACAAAATGGCCAATTCGATCTCAAAAATTCCATGGCGTAATGATGGTCCACGCTGTTGATTCAGAAATTCCACTTTAGGAGTAACAAAAATGTTGTTGGCACATATGACTCAGACGGAACTCCCTTGGACTTGGATGGCTCTGGTTGTAGGCATGGCCATTGGCTATTTGGTGGCCGTGGTGCGAAGTCGAATGGCTCGTCGCGCGGAAGATCTCCGCTAGACCAACGTCTCGGGCTTTTCCAACGAACTCGATCCGTGCGAATGTTAGCAACATAAGGATCGTTCGAAGAATAATTGCACTGCAAGGCGTTCGCCCCAGAACAAAAAATGAGTTTGTCACCTTCGGCTTACGCCTTGACGCTGGTATCAGACCGAGCCTTTATTTTTCGTGATACTAAGGACCTGTCAGCGCCAGTGATTCTACAGCGGCACGGTCCGGCAAGGCGTCTCGGTTGCCCAACTGACGGCACTTGAGGGCTGCCGCGGCGGCGGCGAAGCGAAGAACGCGATCCAGTGGCCACGCTTGCAGCAGTCCAAAGCTTAACGCTCCGCAAAAAACATCGCCTGCGCCTGTGGTATCAACCGCTCGAACGGGAAACGCAGGCTGGACGCAATGTTGATCAGCCGTAAACAGCTTGGCGCCGCGTGCGCCCGCCGTAAAGACGACTATTTTGATGCCCATGTCCAGCAGAGCCACGGCCGCTCGGTGATTATCCGAGTGGCCAAAATATTCTTGGCAAAAACGTTCTGGGCAATTGATCAACGTCACGTGCGGCAGCAGTTGATCTAAGTTCGGTTTGGGCGAACCCGCATCCAGCACCACTAAATTGCCATTCGCTTGAAACTGCTGCGCTATTTTTGTTGAAGCCGCAGCGGACCAACCGTCCAGATGCAGCAAACGTTGCGAAGCGAGCGGTTCGCCCTGAATTTCGTGCGGATCGATGTGGCCACAAGTACCTCGACTGTAAGCTACCGTGCGGTCACCGGTTTGCTGGTCGATCCAGACATGAGCAAAACCGGTGTGCGCGAAGCTATCCGGCGAAATAATGGATCGTCGAAAATCGATTCCTTCACGAACAAAATCGTCTTGGATCTGTTGGCCGAATCCGTCGCACGCCCATTTGCCGATAAACTGACAGCCGACACCCATGCGTCGCAAGAACGCCAGTGCCGTTGGTACGGGACCTCCCACCTGATAGCGGCTAAGTGAAATTGGATTCTTGGTATTGGCTACCGGGTAGTGTTCCAACACCACTTGATGGTCTATCAAGACGGTACCCATTCCCAGGACTTCCGGAAACGTGGATTCGGTTGGTAACGTAGTTTCTGGCAATGGTCTGGGACCTATTCTTCATCGGCATGATGTTGATGCATGATGTCACGAGCTTCCTGTTCGTTGTCCGAGCTGACCAGTACTCCGATTTCGAACGGAGTCATGCCGGTGAAGCCAGCTTGGTGTTCACCATCCAAATGACACTCGATGCCGTGATCCAATAGCAAGTTCTTCAATAACTCGGCCTTATTCGCATCGCTCAGCGAATAGATTTTGACCATCTTCTTTTCAGACATCGTTAGACCTCAAGGGCTGACAGGAAGGGAACAAACATTTCGCCAATCATCTTCTTTTAGCAAACAATATACCAAACCAATTAGCCGCGAATGGAGTGACGGGACATGGAAACGTCACTTGTCCAAAAGAATCTCTTTTCTGGCGATGAATTGGCAAGGCAGCTGGGAATTGGCAGATGCTAGGGCTTGGGCAGGCGAGCGACAATGACGGGGCAGGGTGCCGAACGGACGACACTTTGCGCTACACTCCCTAGCAGCAGCTGTGCGATTCCGGTCCGTCCATGGCTGCCCATTACCACCAAGTTGATTCGCAGTTCATCGGCGGCGCGAAGAATCTGAGCAGGAGCTTCGCCCGTTCGAAAAAGCTCTTCCAAGGGAATGGACGCATCGAATTCTAGTTCTAAATGGGCCGCTTGTAGGTGTCGCCAAAGCTGGTCTGGTTGCAAGACACCCATTTCGTCTGCATCAGCCGATGCCATAACAGACGGAGCTTGCACGTGCAGCAGGAAAATCTTGGGATGCAAGCCTTCCGTTGCAAAGCTGCGCGCAAACGATCCTGCCATTTGCAACGCAAAGCGACTGGATTCAGAAAAGTCGGTCGGCACTAAAATTCTAAATTCTTTCATGCGGCGAATTATCCGTCAAACATTCCTGGTTTACCATAGCGGGTTGCCAAAAGTACGTCGGACCAAGTGACGTCGTTCAACTGGCCGCTTACACTTGAGGTTCGCCAATAACGAACTTTCTTTAGGAACAGGAATTCTACCGTGGTGCGAACTGATCGACGAAATTTTTTGCAAGCGGTTTCCGCCAGTCTAGCAATGGGGCATAGCGGCTTGATAGCCCAAGTCGACCAACGTGCGAACGAAACGTTTCCGTCGGCTGTGTCCAAGAAAGGTCTGCAAGTGCAGATGATTGACGATGCCATTCAACTGGGCGTCAAACACGCGACGCTAAACGTCGATCTAGCTCGATTCATCAAGCCGGATGCCACCGCAGACAGTTCACACTATCGTTGGCAAGATGACCAGGGTCGTACGTATCACTTTGACCAGCCCGCCGTGGATCAGCTGCAGCATCGTATTCGCCAGTTATCCGACCAGGGGATTTTGGTCTATCTGATTTTACTGGTGTACCGGCACCCCGATGCCACCGTGAATCGTATAATGTTGCATCCGCAGTTTGATCCCGCCGCGCCCAACGGGCTGTCTGCTTTCAACGTGAAAACGGACGAAGGTAAACGTTGGCTGACGGCCTTGATTGATTTCATGGCGGCGAGATGGGGAAAGATTGATTCGACCCAGGGACGAACCGTCGGCTGGATTGTGGGGAACGAAGTCAATTCGCATTGGTTCTGGTCGAATCGAGGCCGTTGTTCGTTGGAAGAATTCTTGCCTGACTATGCAGATGCGTTTCGTTTGATACATGCGGCGGTAAAGCGGCATTCTTCGTGGGCACGAATTTACGTTTCGCTAGAGCACCATTGGAATATTCGGTATCCCGGCGGCGATGATCGCCAAGCGTTTGCGGGCCGCCCCTTCTTGGATGCGTTTGCCCAACGCATGCAAGAGCAAGGCGATATCGATTGGCATGTGGCGTTTCATCCCTATCCAGAAAATCTGTTCGAACCTCGTTTCTGGCGAGACAAATCGGCGACTGCAGCTGACGATTCGCCGCGAATTACCTTCAAGAACCTGGAAGTTTTAATCCGGTATCTGGATCGTCCCGAACGACGTTATGCAGGCGAACGGCGTCGAGTGATCTTGAGCGAACAAGGCTTCCACACTCCGGACGGTGATGACGGGCCGCAGGTTCAAGCAGCGGCGTATTGTTACGCATACCGGTTAGTCGAACGGCAGGAAGGCATTGACGCGTTCATTTTGCATCGCCACGTCGATCATGCTCAGGAAGGCGGCCTGCGTTTGGGTTTGTGGACTCGTAAATCAGATTCCATCGCGACACCAGACCAACGCAAGCCAATCTACCACTGCTTCCACGCCGCCGACACCGCCAACTGGCCGGCTGCATTTGAATTCGCCAAACCGATGGTGGGTCTGGGTGAATGGCCTGAATGAGGCTATTCACGATGAGTCGTTCCGTTTCACCAGTGTTTTCAGTTTCCAGTTCGAATTTGATCCCAATACAACCTGGTTTGACGAGTAATAAGCGT
>JAGQOZ010000214.1 GCA_020426955.1 Planctomycetales bacterium | reverse complement strand
CAAGTAATGCAAAGTGTGCGAATTCGCTCGGTTGCTGCGGGACACTGTTAACAGTTAACTGGGAGCGATGGTCACTGCCGGGTGTCGGCCATTTCGGCTAGGGACGCCTTTAAATCTTGCTTTTCTTTTTCGGTTAACTCTCGCCAATCTCGACCTTCCAAACCGGCAGCAAGTGCCCAGAGTAGATTCAAGCTACCTGTAAATTTTGTGCAGACCAATCGGTAGGCTAAGGCGGGACCGAGTCGACGAAGATCGCCAATCGTATTAATTCCAACGGCTCGCAGCCAGATTGACGATTGCGGTCCAATATTTCGCAATTGCTGAATCGGTTGGCTTTCTTCCTCGCTCATGTTCGAACCGCGCGTCATTAGAATATTACCAAACAACAAGATTTAAAAGCCGGATCGATAACGCGTATTGAACTGGCGATGTAACGATTCGGTTCGAACCGGATCGAACGAAGCAGACGCTTGCCGAGGCAACGGTTTTAGGGTGTCGCCATCTTTGGTGTACAGATCTTTGTCTTTGCACCAACCTTCGAATTCCAACAAATAATACCGATTCGATCCAGTTGGCGGAGGGTCTGTTGCGTCAAACTGCAGTTGTATTTCTTCGCCCGGACCAATGATCGCCAATGCACTGTCGGCCTGTTCCACCAACGGAAGCGATGGACCAAAGGCGGTGTAAAGACCGGTCAGGTGCCGAGTATCCCAGAGGGGCGAACGCTGACTGTAATCGTAAAACGGTCGACGTTGAGGTAGCGTGGTGCGTTTCGCAAAGCCGCTTTCGGCCACCACCGCCGAACACAACGGCAATGACGTTCGTGTGACACCATCCGGCGCTGGTTGTGCGTCCACCACGGCAATGCGATCCCAATACAATTCCACGTTGCACGATAGTCTTAGCCGTACGGTGTTCTTGGGCAACGCAGCAACATCCAGGGGGAAAGCGGATCGCCGAGGCATCCCGGCCATGTAACCAAAATTGGCGACTACCGTTTGCCATTCTCCGTTCTTGTCGGCCGCTTCCAAAGTCGGCGCATCAAAGGACGCGTTGGCTTGCCAAGCGGCAAACATCGTCTGCGAATAGGGATATTCGATCCAGCCGTCAAACACCAAAACAGGACGTTGCAACTGGTCCAGAGGTTGTTCGAACGTCAGCGTCACCGAATGAAACCCCGTTCGCCCCAAGAAACGACGATCCACTTCCGCTGGTTCGACCGCCACCAAATCGACCTCGGCAATCTGTTTCAAGACATCGTGGCCCGTATGATCCACCGCAGCGATGGGCTGCAGTTCGCTTTTATAGAACCACGCTTCTCCCGTCGGCGCCACCGATTCAATGGCGAAGCGTTCGTCCAAAACTACTCCATAAGAATCCGGAACATCCAGCGCGGTCAAACGCACGGCGTCCAGATACATGGCTTCCTCCATGGGCTCGCCAATCCGCAATTCCAACTTGCCATCACGCGCCTTCCAGCGTTCTCCGGACAGTAACAGATTTTCCCACGGTCGAGGTTCACCGTATTGTCCATCGGCCACGTTAAAACCGATGCCGCCTACGCCCAAAACGTCGGTGACAAATTCGAATTCTTCGCCGTTCCAGCAGAAAACCACGGGGCAACTTGCCACTTGTCGCTGTGTTTCCACAATGGACTGAGTGCCACCGATCGGGACGTTAAGTTCGGTTTGAAAAACGCCGTCGGGCCATGTCAGTCGTACATAATCCAACTGCCCTGCCGAGCCCAATCCAACGGCCCACGGCTGCAGGCTCTGACCTGGCCCTGACGAATTACGATACGTGTGAAACGCCGACCAAAGAGCGCCCATGCGGACGGCGCCGTCGACACCGATTCCCGATCGGTTCGAACGCATCTGTTCTCCTCGATCCTCTTTCCCGCTGAACGTCATCGTAACAAATCGAGCTCGATTGGCTGACGGCGGCAGCTGAACCAACGAATCGGCATCTTCGTCGGCAGAAGCGTCGGTTTGAACCAACAGACTGGGGCCTTTTTCGTCGCCGGTAACCAGCAGCGCGAAGTGATTTGCTGGAATGGCAATTTTGTCAATTGCTTTAAGTTGTTGGTTGAAAACGATAGGGCCTCCTGCAGAACCGACCAAGAATTCAATCTGCCCATCGCCCGAAACGTCGGCCGCCAGAATGGGCGCTGTCAGATCGGTGTCTTCGGACGAATCGCTGGTGATCCATTGTCCGTTTTCGTCTGGTTTCCAGCGAACCAACGAGCCATTCGCCACGCCCACTAGCTCCAAGCGACCGTCCGCATCTCCGTCTACAGCCACGGCACAGTCAATAGACGAAGCCAGCACTTTGTCCCATCCTTCCGCTGGTCGATACGACCACAAGCGATCATTGAAATAAGCTTGATGAGGCGGCTTGTCATTGATCACCAAGATGTCCGCATCACGGTCTCGATCTAAGTCCGCCACCACCACCGACCGCGACGATTGGCCATTGCCCGTCAAGCTATATTCAGCGGCCAGCGAACGAAACGTGCCATCCAGATTGTTGTTGAACAGCTGGTTGTCCCCTTGATTCACCACAAAGATATCCAAGTCGCCATCGTGATCGGCGTCAAAAATTGCTCCGTCCACGGAATTGATGTCGGCACCAGCGGTGCCGCTGGTCTGTGTTATGTCTTGCCATTGATTGGCCGCAGTTTGTCGAAAAAGATGATTCGGGCCTTGGCATAACAAATACGCGTCGACCAGGCCGTCGTTATCGATGTCTCCCCACAGCACCGTGTTCACATTCGCCACCTGTGACAACGGATGGTCATTCGCCTCTATGTATTCAGTTCCTTTGTTGAGCAACACGGAATTCTTGCCGTCAGCTCGCACCAAGAAAAGATCTAACTGCCCGTCTTGATCGATATCACAGGCGGTGACGTTGCCACCGCGAATCTGCGAAATTCGCGTTGGCGAACCAAAAAAAGGCGGCTTAACGTCTGCGGGATCGTCGGCCGTAGCAACCAACGAATGGACTTCGGCCTTGGGGCCCATGCGAGTGTATTTGATTTCGGCCAGGCGAGCTTGCGGGTTGCCTTCCAATTTTTGAAACGCTTCGCGGTATTCGGTCGCTTCGTCCATGCGGCCCAAACGCAACATTGCTTGGAACGCACCATAGTACGCGCTGCGCAAATACGGGTCGCGTTCCATTGCGAGTTGGAATTTTTCGAGCGCTTCTTCCAGGCGAGACAATTCCGCTAGGCATTGACCTGTGTAATACGTGGCGTAACCATCCGTCGGATCTTTGTCCGATACCTTGGAAAACATTTCCAGCGCTTTTTCCGGATCGCCGTTGTCCAAATACAAGATGCCTCGGCAATAATACGCTTTCAAATAGTCCGGCGCTTGCGTGAAGACTTCTTCCAGTAGCCGAGCTGCTTCGGCATCGTCCCCTTGTTCGCGCCGGTTCAAGGTGGCAATGGCCAAGTCTGCTTTGATATCCAACCAGTTGGGATAATGCGAAGCCAACTTGTGAAAAATTTGATGCGCGGCCGAATAGTCGAATTGCCCCATCAGCGCGACAGCTCGATTATGCTGACGAACAAGATCTTCCGTCATTTCCGGAATCGAATTGACTGGTTCTACTTTCGTAGATCGCCCCGACGAACAGCCTTGACAGCCAACTACCATGGGGAGTGCGGCCAGGGACACGCAAAGCAACAGGGTTCGAACGGGGACACGAATCAAAAAAAAACGTCGCAACATGGGGCAGAGCTCCAGACGCAGAAATGCTGCCAGACATGACCGCGCCGACAAGTTCACTGATATTCGTTGGGCAACGACCGGTTTGGTTTGTAACACACGAAAGCGTTTCCGAATGCGGACGGCGCAAAGCAATCCCGACAGGCAGATGCATTGCAAGCCATATCGATAGCTGTGCACATTAACGCCAAACCGCCACCGCATTTGCCGCAATAGATTCTTTGCCCAGATTCGTCAAAGCGCATAAAAAAAGCGGATGGGGAGGGATTCGAACCCCCGGTACCTTGCGGTACGGCGGTTTTCAAGACCGCTGCCTTCGACCACTCGGCCACCCATCCGGCTTTTAGGAATCTACGTTGGTTTGTTCACCGTGTCAAAGGGGCCTACGTTGACGATTCTGCGATATCCTGGTACAAGAACGCGTCAGAATCCCGCCAATTGGTATGGCTCGTAGTTGCGGTGCTGGGGCGGAATACGATTGACCTAGATTCGTAAAGAAACCGAGGAAATTATGGGTGGAATTAACGAACGACATAAAGAAATCAAGCGTCGTCGTCATCGGAAGAAAAAAGTGGGCCAGATCAAACGTCGAGCGGCCAAGGCGACGGCTTCTGAAAAAGAAGTTTTGGTTCGAAAACTTCGCGGATTGACGCCTGGCGCTGAAGAATTGATTCAATCCATGTCATTGATTGAGAGATAGTTTCGATCGCACCGATACGGCAAATTGTCATTGGTGATGGCTGAACGAAATCCCGTGGTTCGTGGTGCGAACGTTGCTGATTGTCACGCGGTAGTGCACAGGGAGTCCGTTGTCTTGTGCACTACGTTGCGTCTTGGTTATTCGTGAACATGAACTGGTGTTGTGTCTGCAAATCTTTTACGTAGACGCGCTTCCATTTGCTGTCACGTTGCTGAAAGCACGCGACGTATTGCTCGTGGCAAGGCCAAAGTGGGAAGTTCGTGCTGGGGTCGACAACAATGCTGTATCGCAAGCGAAATTCAGGCTAGTGCCATGGTGATTTGGCTCGTTCGAATAACCAATCTTGCTTGCGGCGTCGGATTCGTTTTGACGCTTGGGTATCTCATTTGGAAAGCTCGGCAGCGCGACGAATACATCCAAACTAGTTTGCGAATGCGGAGCGAACTAATTCGGCAGTTGTGGGTCAAGCGTCAGGTGGACGCCGAACGAAATCGGAAAGTCGTGGCCATGACGGGGCCCTTTGCGCTGGAGATCCTGGGTGTTCCCGTCTATGCGTCCGAAGCCGAGGTGAAACAGGCGTACCGAAAAAAAGTTGCCGAATGCCATCCTGACCATGGCGGTGATGCCGACGAATTTCAAGCTTTGCACCAGGCTTACAAGAAGGCCATGATCCATGTTCGTGCCAGAAACGCAAAACGCAAGTAACCCGTTTCGGCCTAACACACAAGCTATCAAGGCCAAGACGCAGTGGAATCGAATTCGCACTGCGGATTCGGTTAGTTGCTCCAGTGTTGAGCGATTTTGGATTTGAGGAACGCCACGCTTTCGTGCAGTTGTTCCATTCCGTCTTCGCCATCTTCGATGCTGATCCAACTGTCAAATCCGACCGCTTTCAAGCGACTAAAAATGGCGTCGTAGTCATTCAGCCCTTTGCCGATAACGCCGTGTGACAATCGTTGGGCGTAACCGACAGAATCTTCCTCCTTACGTAGGTCTTCAATCGTCCCTTCCTTCAGATAGCGATCGCTGGCGTGCATGGTGACCACTCGGTGTTTCACTCGATCCAACAATTCAATCGGATCTTCGCCAGCCAAAATCGTATTACTAGGATCATAATTCACGCCGAAATGAGGCGAATCAATCTCGGCAATCAAATCGCAGAAAACGTCCATATGCTGAGCGAATTCGGGATACTTCCAGTAGTTGTCCTTGTAGTGGTTTTCAATAATCAGCGTCACGTCACGTTCTGCAGCGAAGGGAATACAAGCTTGAATGCAATCGGCGGCAAAGCGAATTCCTTCGGCTCGAGAAACCTCCGGACGACGCTGTCCCGATAAGACTCGGCAATATTTGCCGCCGAGCGCCGCTGCCATTTCAATCCATTGTTTCTCTTTGTCGATTTCCAGTTGGCGAAACGATGCATCGGGGTGTGTGAAATCGGGCGAACAGCACAGCATTGGAATGCTCATGCCTAAGTCTTCCGTCTTCCGTCTGGCATCCGCCCAATTCGCAGGGTCCTGCAAGTCTAGGATGCCGCTATAGAATTCCAGCCCATCGACGTTCAGCGTGGCGGCCAAGTCAATCCATTCGTGCAGCGACATTTTGCCGGTAACGCATAGGTCGTCCATGAAGGCTTTGGGGAAGACGGCGAGTTTTGGCATTGCGATGATTCCTGTTGGCGAAACTCTGATCAAGTGGTTTTTGAGGGGGATTCATCAACGGCATGCCTGATGATTTTCGATCGAGCGGCGAACCGAGTCACGGTCGCGAATCACTACGATTGAATGTGTAGGAACTCGTCATCTGGTCCACGACCGCTGGAAATCTCGGGCGTAGTTTTGCAATCGCCTAATCTACTTCGCCTTTGACACGAACATCTCCAAATCCATGGACGCTGTCACAGATTTTTCGGAGCGAAGCTTCCACATTACCGTCTGCCGTTTGAAAACGATCGCTATCGATGACCAATGGCGCGCCGAGTACCACCAGAGGCGCACCATACTCTGGTGTTTGCACTGCTTGTTCTAGCGAAAGGCCTCCGACTGCTTGGACGGGAACGCTAACGGCTGCGACCACTTCTTTCAGCTGGTCCAGCGGATTCGGGGCTCGTTCGCCGCGCGCCGCGATACCTCGCCGTTCATCGTAACCAATATGATGGATCACATATCCACAGCCTAGATCTTCCAATCGTTTGGCGCCGTCGACCATATCTGCGGAACCCAAATTGTCACCCATCACGCCACAGCCATAGTCTTTGCCGGCTTGAACCACGCACCGAATCGTCTCTTCGTGTGCTTGCGACATGACCACAACGTGCGTGGCACCCGCTTTGGCCATCATCTCCGCTTCCAGATAGCCACCGTCCATCGTTTTCAGATCTGCCACAATGGGAGTGTTGGGAAATTCGGCGCGAAGAGCTTCCACGCAGCGAAGTCCTTCGGCCAAGATCAGTGGCGTGCCCGCCTCCAGCCAGTCGACTCCGGCTCGCATGGCCATGTGGGCTGTTTCCAAAGCTTCTTTGATATTTGTTACGTCCAGCGATATTTGTACGATTGGTTTCATGGCCGACATTATGGGATCCGCGCTTGCGAAATTCAACTATGGCTGACACAAAGATTTTCATAAAGAAACCCTGTGGCAAAGGCGAGCGTTACCACAGGGTTGTATCGGTCAGCATGCAACGATTCGTTGTGTTACGTCGAGCGTTAGCCTTGCAGCAGCTCTTGAATCAAACGATCCAGTTCGTTCGATTCGTCTGTATCTTTCGCCGAAGATGACGATGCTTCGGCAAAGGCTTGATCAATCTGTTCGAACCGAATGGGGGCTAAGTCTACGGCGGGGGGTGTCTGATTTTCCGTCACCGTGGCGAAGTACGCTTGCTTGGCAATGACATCGTGCTTGCGTTTTGTCGCTCCAAAACGATCGGACAGGTCCGGCGCGATAAACGCCTGCTGAGATGTGGCTACGGCATTGGCTACATACGTTCCCGCTTGGAATGCAAACACCAAGTCAGACGTGTTGAAGTCGCCATCACCGTTCCAGTCGCCTTCTTCAAAAACCGAATTTCCTGCAATGGCGTCCTCATATTCGCCCGCCGTAAACACGATCACCAAATCGGACGAATTAAAGATTCCATCGCCGTTGCTGTCACCTGGAATTCGGCCTTCATCTGCTTGTCCCGGAGTACCACCATCCACCGAACTCGCTCGCCAACCAGACGCTGTTCCCCATGCGGCCAGTTCGCCCGATTCGTTGATTGATTGCAATGTCTTGCCGTCTCCATCGGTAGAAGCATGCCAATCGTCGGAATAGATGAAGTTGTGGATTTCCGTTTCGCCGGCGACCAGTAAAATCGGTTCGGAGCTGTTGCCCAGTTTTCCAGACCATTCTCCGGCCACTAGCGGATCATTGCCATAGCGGAGTCGGAAGGCGTCAATGTTTTCCACCACCACCAATCGCTGTCCTGCTGCCAAGGTGGCGACATCGCCATCCGCAAACTGGAATTGGATTCCTTCCACCGCATCTTCGACTGCCACTTGGCGGAACGCGACGTTGCTAAGATCAATCGTTTGATTGCTGATGTTGACCAGTTCAATGAATTCAAATTCGTCCGCGTCACCAATTCCTGCGGCTTCTTCGGCCGGAGTGGGATCGCCCGGGTGATAGTTGATTTCGCTGATGCGAAGGTTCGAACCATCTGCCGGGACCGCGTCACTGAACGTGGCGTTGCTCAGCGGGCTCCACGAACCATCTGCTGTACGCAAACGAGCTTTCACCTGCGTGATGCCATTGACCGGCAACGCACTTGAATACGTTAACGCATCGGCCGAAATATCACCGCCAGGCAAACGAGGATCACTGCCGTTGGTGGTGTAGTAGATGGTTCCGGCCGCGGCCGACATCGTCAAGCTACTGCCTACTGCCGCGTAGCCGCCGTATTGTTCTTGGCCGTTGATCATAAACGTGGGCGGTAGTTTGTCTTCCGTGACCCACAGATTGCGTCGTTGATACTGTGCAAGAACAATGTCGGTGCGGCGAGGAAAATACGTGTTCAAATAGCTGTTGACGTTGTCCAGCCAGTCGAGCCGTGTGTAGGGACGCGATTGTTGGTTGTCACCCCAGCGAGCAGATTCGGCGCGAATCGCACTGTCAATCTCGTCCACTCGAATCTGGAACAATTCAGTCGCTCGTTCTACTGTAAACGTACCGCCATGGAAGAAATGCTTGTGGGCCAAATCCATGAACAACTGTCGAAACTCTTCGTTACTGGATAGCCGAGTGAAGATTTCCGTTGGCCCGCCGGAATCGTTCTTGGTGACCACGTTGTCATTGACGCCGGTAAGAACTTTCTCTGCGTCCCAGCTGTGGAATTGCCATTTTCCATTCGGGTCTACTCGGTTGTAAGATGCATACCAGTTCTGATGAGCCCAGTCCTGATTTCCGCCGTATTGATTCACCATCATATATGTGATGAACTGTTCGATATCTAGTTTGTCCGCTACGGCTTGATAGTTAGCCTGGTCAGACATGTCTTCGCGAACCAAGCTTAGCAACGCCAAGTAATTTTCGTTGGTTCCGTTCAATACATTGGATGGGCTGGTGTTGTGTTTGATCGAATCAAAGTCGTCATTGTCGCCGCCTTGATACGACGCATTGAAGCTATCGTCGGGCCGTTCGTGCAGTGTGTGCAAGCCCCAGTAAACGCCATTGATGTAGACGTGAACATGGTTGCCGTGGGGCGCCAAACCGCCAGCCGCATTTTGCAAGTCCGCAGCATATTCGTCTCGCATGTACAACGCGCGACCTCGTTGCCCAGTCGGTTCACTACCGCCCGAATAGGTCCAAACGTTGTTAAGCCGAGCGTCTACGGTGAGCGTGCTGAATGACGTCGCAGCGTCTGGGCCAAAGATCGGATA
>JAGQOZ010000213.1 GCA_020426955.1 Planctomycetales bacterium | reverse complement strand
CCTGCAAAAATGGGAACCAGCCGGGTCGCATCGGTGATCTTGTGACCTATACTTCCTGGCCAGACGAAATTTCGATAATCTGTGATGGCAAGCCGCGAATGCGTTGCTGGCCGCAAATCACCAAATAAACGCAAATTGACCTTGCAGTCAACTTTCAGAAAAATATAATCCGTGGTTCCAACCGACTAGTTGGAAAACGATTTGCAGCATCTGCGGGTGTAGCTCAGTTGGTAGAGCACAACGTTGCCAACGTTGTTGTCGTGGGTTCGAATCCCATCACCCGCTCTTTTGCTTCCTATGGGCACCGCCAAAAAGTCGGTGCCCGTTTTAATAAGTGGACGGATTTTTCGGTCAACAGGCTTGGAGGCTAACCTCCGGCCGCTTCTGAATTGCTGGTGAAGTATGAGTTCGGCTGACGCGGATATCAAAGAACAAAATCAAGCGGATGAAGAAAAGCAAAAGCTTTCGCTGGACGTGAAAATTGACAAGCCCAGTGCGTGTCAGCGTCATGTCACGGTGACCATTTCCGAAGACGACGTAAAGCGTTATTTTTCGGACGCGTTTTCCGAGCTGATGCCTCGCGCTTCGGTACCTGGCTTTCGTGCCGGCCGAGCTCCGCGTCGCATTGTAGAAAGCCGATTCCGATCGGAAGTTTCGGATCAAGTCAAAGGGACATTGCTGATGGACAGCATGACCCAAGTGACGGAGGATCATGAATTTTCAGCCATTAGCGAACCAGAATTCGACTTTGATGCAATCGAAATTCCGGAGAGTGGCGCGCTAACGTTTGAATTTGATATTGAGGTTCGTCCTGAATTCGAATTGCCCAAATGGAAGGGCTTGAAGCTGGAAAAGCTGGTTCGCGAATTCACGAAGGAAGATATTGATTTGCGGCTGGAACGTTTGCTGATGTCGCAGGCGGGCATGGAAACGGTAGAAGAACCGGTCGCGCTAAACGATTTCATCACTGTTGACATTGCTGTCAAGAAGGGCAATGAGATTGTCGCGGAGGAGACCGATGTGCTGATGCAAGTGCATCCGATTCTGAGCTTCCCCGATGCCAAAATTGTCGACTTTGACAAATTGGTCGTAGGTGCCAGGGCGAGCGAGACGAAGTCGGTTAGCGTCATGATCAGCCACGATGCTCCGCGCGAAGACTTGCAGGGTGAGGAAGTAGACGTCGAATTTACCGTCAAAGAAGTGCAACGCACGCAATTGCCGGCCATTGACGATGCATTGCTGGAACGGTTCGGAATGGAGACCGAAGGAGATTTGCGAGACGCGATCAAGAGCGAACTGGAGCGTCGCCTGCAGTATCAACAACAGCAACGGATTCGAAATCAGATTACTTCGCTGCTGACGGAAGCGGCCAGCTGGGATCTACCGCCGGAACTTCTGGCTCGGCAAAGTAGCCGTGAATTGGAACGAGCGATCATGGAGCTGCGATCGTCTGGCTACAGTGAATCGGAAATTCGCGCTTTTGAAAATGAACTTCGCCAAAACAGCCGTGCGTCAACTCGGAAAGCACTTCAAGAACACTTTATCTTGGAACGCATTGCCGAAGAAAATGAAATTGACGCAGTCCCCGAAGATTTTGAACGTGAAATCACGCTGATGGCACTGCAGAGTAACGATTCTGTGCGAAGGGTACGAGCGAGAATTGAAAAGCGAGGCTTGACGGATGCCCTGCGAAATCAAATTATTGAACGCAAGGTAATTGAACTCATTACGTCCGAAGCCACGTTTACCGACACCAAGTACGAACCAGAAAAGCACGAAACGGAAGCGGTTGACGTCCATTTGTGTGGACAATCGCAGGCCAATATTCCGTCCGCAAAATACAACGAAAGTCAAGCAGAATTGGAACAGCCAGTCGATCGGACTTGATTTCAATCGGGGTTTGCGGATAAGTATTAAAGCGCAGGTGCACGGCCGCAGTGTTGGCACCAAAACTGGATTTTGATTCGCGGAATGGGAACTCGTTTGTTTGGATGTAGTTCGGCCCGCTTGCGTACTGAGGAAAGCTACTTAGGTTAGTCAACCAGGTTCGTCTCGAAGAAATCATTCGCAACGAACTCGGCGTGGCGCTCATTTGAAGGATCGATTGATAATGAGTCGTTTCCCGTTTGATATTCAAAACGCGCATCGAGATTACCAGCGACAGCGTCAAATGACGTTGGGCGACTTGTTGCTGGAAAATCGGATCGTGTTTCTTCAAGGCGAAATCTACGACGGCAACGCCAATGAATTGGTGATGAAGCTGTTGTACCTGCAAAGTGAAAATCGCCGTAAAGATATCCACTTCTACATCAATTCGCCCGGCGGAAGCGTGACGTCCACCTTGGCCATCTATGACACTATGCAGATTCTAAGTTGCCCTGTGGCGACTTACTGCGTGGGCTTGGCTGCCAGTGGCGGTGCGGTGTTGCTGGCCGGCGGGCATAAGGGTAAGCGATACGCGTTACCCCATTCCAAAGTCATGATCCATCAGCCGTATGGCGGTGTGAGTGGACAGGTCAGCGACATTGAAATTCAAGCGGACGAAATTCTCAAGACTCGAGATGTCTTGAATCGCATCTTAGCCGACCATACGTCTCAGCCGATTGAACGCATTGCCAAGGATACGGATCGAGATTTCTATTTGGGGCCGGCGGAAGCCAAGGAATATGGCTTGGTAGACGATATCTTAACCAAGCCGCCGTCGTCGGAAGAAGACGAAGACTAAGCGTTCTTTTCGGTTGGCGAACCAACGGAATTCGCTTCCAGTTCGCTTGCCTATTGCACAAACGGAGTACCGACTACGATGCCTTTGATTCCCTATGTTGTCGAAAAAAGCGGACGTGAAGAACGCGTCTATGACATCTACAGCCGACTGCTGAAAGATCGAATCATTTTCTTGGGCACAGGCGTCAATGATGAAGTCGCCAATGCCCTGGTCGCTCAGATGTTGTTCTTGCAATCGGACGATCCCAACGCAGACATCCACCTGTACATCAATTCGCCCGGCGGCAGTGTCACGGCCGGCATGGCTATCTATGACACCATGCAGTTTGTCACATGTGATGTCGCCACCTATTGCATTGGCCAAGCCGCTTCCATGGGTGCGGTTCTATTGGCAGCTGGAGCTGACGGCAAGCGTCACGCATTGCCCAATGCCAGAATCATGATCCATCAACCTCTAGCCGGTATGCAAGGCACGGCGGAAGATATCATGATTCATGCGAATGAATTCCGAGCGGTCAAGAAACGACTGAACGAAATCTTGATCAGACACACGGGACACCCGTTGGAAAAGATTGAGCAGGATACTGATCGAGACCGATTTATGACGGCCGAAGAAGCTCGAGACTATCGGTTGATCGACAAGGTCATTGAACGCATGGCCAAGAAAGAAAGTAACAACTAGTTCGACTGTCGATATTCGGTTGTTTCGATCCCGTGGGGGGCATCGTTACGTTTGTGTCATGGCATTCTTGATCCGTTCCGAATGTCATATGGTTTTCGTTTCGTTGTCCCTTTGCTGCGGAGCAGACATGTTTGCCCGAGGCCTGTTTGTTGGTGCCATCTGCTTTCTGGCCGTAGGTTGCCAGGCGCTGGACCCATCTGTTGAATTGCTGGAATCTGAACTACGGTGGATGGAAGACCAGCTATACATGATGGACCGCCAGCTGGATAAATGCTGTCAACAGCTGAAACAATCGCAGGCCCAGAACCAAGCTCTGCAAAAGCAGCTGGACGAAAAGCAATCGTCCGCTTCATCACCCACCTTAGCCGGTTCCAAAAATGGCACGGCAAAATCCAACCGTCAGTCTGCTGCAGACGAATTAGACTTAGACGACCTGGAAACGCCCGACGTCGATTTGGGTGGTGACAATTCGTCGCTGAATCAAACTCCGCAGACGCTGCCCGAAACCGACTCGCAGCTCGACATTCCTTCGTCAGAACTCGATCCCGGCAATTCGCCTCCAGAACTGGACGACAGCCTGCCCGGCACGGATCTGCCTGACGACGGGTTGCCTGATGAACTGCGAGATGAACTGGAATCACTAGACATCAACGATATTACTCGGCGTTCGCGTCATCGTCGTAACGTCGCGTCACCCGGTTGGTCGCCGCATCGTTAGCCCACGCAATCCTCGATTGCCAGCCTCAGCAGCCGGCAACGCTGACCGCGTCTCGCTCCATTCAAGAAAAGGAATTCAACATGGCACACGATGTGGCCGTCCAGGATTTTGCGTCCAAGCAGCATTGGGATCAGCGGTGGCAAGATCGTCAACTGCCGTTAAAGGTGAATCCCGCGAATCGTTCTTTGCACAATTATCAAGTGGTGTACTTTGATCGAGTGTTTCAGCGCTTGTTCGAACAATACCGGCACGGAGGTGCGAACCATCATCCACTGCACTTGATGGAAGTCGGATGTGCTCGTTCTACCTGGCTGCCCTACTTTGCGAATCGACTTGGTTGCCAAGTCCAAGGGTTGGACTATTCGGAACACGGCTGCCACATGGCCGAACAGATTCTGCGCCAGTCCCGCGTCGATGGTCAGATTCATTGTGCCGACCTGTTCGCTCCGCCAGCGGAACTGCAGGGTCAATTTGACGTGGTGGTTAGTTTTGGCGTGGTCGAACATTTTTCGGACACATCGGCGTGCCTATCGCAGATGGCTCGCTTAGCCAAGCCGGGCGGAATGCTGATCACCATCATTCCCAACATGCAGGGCCTGCCGGGGTTATGTCAAAAATGGCTGGACAAGGACGTTTACAATATCCACGTTCCGCTATCCGCCGCCGACTTGGCCACGGCGCATATCCAAGCCGGCCTGCAAGTGTCTGAATGTCGCTACCACATGTCCGCGGGCCTACAGGTAGTTTCGCTGGAAAGTTGGCCAGCGAACCGCTGGAAACGCACCGCACAGAAAGCCAAGTCTATGTTGACTCGCACCGGTTGGTGGCTGGATCGAACCTTTCGCCTGCCCGCGAATCGCATCACTTCGCCCTGCATCATCTGCACGGCCATCAAGCCGTTAGAACTCTCCTAAAGACGGCGATACCCCGCGAGCGTTTTTCCTCGAAGCCAGATCGCTGCATGGCTGAGCGGTTGGCGGTCGAGCTAACGCGTCTCCAGACGTTCATCTGAATTCCGTCGTGCGGTTAAAACCAAAGAACGCTCGGAAAAAAACGTTTGCCTCATTCCCTCCTTTCAACCAAACTGGCGAGAGTCCGCGTTTGGCGAATCGATCGCCGAATAACGTGTGAATACCAGGCGGGAACACCGCCTGCCTTTTGCACTTCAGAAAGAAAATGGCGTGATGAAGAATCTGGCAACGAGCATTCTGTTTGTCCTTTTCGTTACCTATCCCAGCTTTGGGTCTGTATCGGGGATATTAGAAGATTTTTTTGGGGTTGGCGAACATGGCGGCTTCCATGATCCAGATTGGATTGTCACTAGTGACGGCGAATTTCAAAACGGAACCTATGTCATTGAAAACATTAACGGCGATTCAAATATAGACCAATCTGATTTCCTAGAGCGAATCATTGACGGCAAGGGAAGTTTTCGTTCGATCTTGGAACTTCGTGCACTAAGGATGAGGGGAGGAGAACATACCGTTTCGGGTCTTACGTTTTCACACCGTCTGTCTTCGCCAAACAATGGGGGCGTGGGCATTTTTCTCGATAACGAAAGACCCGATGATCAGTGGAGTTTTTGGGACACGCACGCCTTTACATTACCCAAGCCCGTGCCCATTGAATCTCCCCTACGATTGATCATTGAATTTGACGTGACATCGTCCCTCTATACCGTCGCGTACGACAATGATCCCCGCGACGACATTGCGCCGATTCGGCATGACGAATCGATGTACCGTCCTGACGTGTCCGAGTTCCAAGAATTTTTCTTGCGAGTTGTGGCAGGCGGACGCCGTGCTTCCGTTTATGCCGAATTGGATTACCTCTCCATCTTGCCTCTCGACGCGGCTCCTGGTGATTTTTCTGGTGACGGCGTGTTGGATTTGGATGACTTGGAGATGATGACTCGTGCGACACGAATTGGTCGAGTTGATTCGTTATTCGATCTGGATGGCGATACGCACGTAGATGCGAATGACATTGCGTATTGGGTTCGCGAATTAGGGAATTCATATATTGGCGATGCGAACTTGGATGGCGAATTCAATAGTTCGGATTTGGTCTTGGTGTTCAACGCCGGTGAATACGAAGATGATGTTTCTGGCGCGTCGATTTGGTATTCCGGCGATTGGAACGGCGACGGCGATTTTACCACCGCCGACCTAGTCTTCGCCTTTCAAGACGCCGGCTATGAAATGGGGCCGAGATCTGAAATTCAGTTCGTTCCAGAACCTACGTTCATTCACGTTAGCTTGTTGTTTGTGGTCGGTTTGTTTGGTAACTATCGGCGCCGAAAAAGCGATCCAAGTTTACGATGCCGCTCGTTCGGTTGGCACTAACCATTCACCGTACCGGAAGCAGCACAGTAACTTTCTTGTTCCCGTTAGTCGTAACTAGCTGGTGTAGTTGCCATGCTGGAAAATCAGGACAAGGTCCGACGAATTGAATTCGCCGTCGCCGTTGAAATCACCTTCTTCGAAGGTGGAGTTGTTAATGAAGGCGTCTTCGTATTCACCTGACTGAAACAAGAAGGTTAGATCAGAAGAATCGAATTTGAAATCACCATTGAAGTCGCCGACAACCACGTTTTTCAGCCACGCAATTCGACTTTCGCCAATGAATGCACTAGTGGCAACCAGATCTAGGCGTCCGTCGTTGTTTAGGTCACCGACGGCGAGAGGTTGGTTTCTTGAATCAAATTCGCTCGGGCCAAAAGTCGAAATGAGTTGGGGCTCTGAAATCGTTGTACCCTGACCATCTAGGTTCTCGCAAAACCAGGTGCCACCGAGCGTTTTGAGTAGAAAATCGATGTCGCCGTCGTGATCCACGTCGGCCGGTTGGACGTACCCTCGTCGCCCAAAGCGAATGATTTCTCCCAGTTCTCCCTTGCCGTCTGTGTTTTTCAACCAGGCAATTGCCTCTTCGTGTCCCGTTTCGCCCACGACGACATCAAGGTCATCATCACCGTCTACGTCGACTAAAGTAATGCTTGCACCAAAGACACTGGGAATCTGAGAAGAAATCGTCTTCGAAACATCAAAGTTTCCGCTTCCATCGTTCAAATGCAATTTAATACGATCACCTTCGCCTAACGTGACGATATCGACGTCACCATCCGCATCCATGTCTGCTACAGCAATGTGAGATGCGCCTGCGGTCGATTGAGTTAATCGCTGTACGCCCGAAAACGTTCCGGACCCGTCCGTGTTTTCCAGCCAGACAATGGTTCGATCAATGATGGATCCGGTGACAAGGGCGATGTCGGTATCCCCATCGCCATCAAAATCAGCTGTTCTAAAATCGATTTGGCCGGATGTTTCGGCCAGCGGTTGAAACTGACCAAAATCTCCCTTTCCGTCCATATTGCGGACCCAGCCAAGAGTCGTCTGGTCTGAAAGATACCGTTCGAAAAGTAAGTCGGTATCTCCGTCGCCGTCAATGTCTGTGACAGCAAGCCGGGCTCTTATCGATCCTTCAATTGGCACTTGTCGAAGTGGCGAGAATTGCCCTTGGCCATTGACGCTTTGAAACCAACCAATTCCGTGCGAATTGACAAATGCGATGTCAGGATTTTGGTCGTTGTCAATGTCGACAATCACTGGCGAGCGTGGGTAAAGAGGCATTGACGACGACGTGATGGGTTGCGCTGAAGAAAACTGGCCCAGCCCAGACGGATTGGCATGCCAAGTGATTCGGTTGTCGTACGACGCTACGATAACATCACAAAAACCATCTGCATCGATGTCACTGACGTTAATGCTGGTAACTCGATTTGACCAAGTCGCGCCTTCGATCTCAATTTCGGACGAGAACCGGCCTTGCCCATTCTCGTTTCGAAGCCAGACGGCCTTGCTTTCCCCGTCTAGACGGTTGTCGAGACGGTTGACCAGAAGATCAAGATCTCCATCGTAGTCCAGGTCGGTTGGCTGAATGCTGCGCACTCCCGCAGGCATATCGATCAGCTGAGCCCGCTGAAACGACTCGTTTCCATTGTTCTTATACATGTAGATAGATTCTTCTGATGCACTTGCCGCCAAGACGTCCACGTCACCGTCTTGATCAACGTCAAAAACTGCCAGCGTCATCGACGTGCTATTTACACGAGTGTCAATGACATCGATCCGCTCGCGAAAACTACCCGAACCAGTGTTTTCTATCCAACCGATTGACTTCCATCGGAACTGTCCGTTGCTGGCAAATGTCACGTCAATGTCGTCGTCTCCATCAAAATCGACAAGAGTCATGAACGTCAAATCAACCGCGTTGACGAGGACACGTTGTTCCGCGAATGTTCCATTGCCATCTTTGTTTTCGAACCAAGAAATTCGGTTATAGTCTCGTACAAATAGGTCCAGATCACCGTCTAGGTCGATATCTTCCGAAATCACTTGCTTAGGCGTTCGAAAATCGCCAGTTTGAACGATATGCGAATTCCATTGTTGCCCCTTTCCATCCAAGTTTTCATGCCAAGCAACTTGGTTGTCGTAGATTGACGATGCAATGGCGTCCAGGTCACCATCCCCATCGATGTCCGCCAATTGAACTGAGGATAATCCGTCCATGCCAACTGCAATGGTGCCAGCAGCGGTGAATGCGCCAATTCGGTTTTCGAGCCAAACAAGTTTGTTGTCGAGCAACCCGCCAGTGCCAACCACGAGGTCTTCGTCTCCGTCATTGTCGATGTCTCCGGTGATCACAATGCGAGGCGATTCGATAGTTGCAATTTCGCCAAGATCATGTGTGGCGAATGCAGGGAAAGTAAGCATTCGTCGATCTTCTAATGTCTGTACCGCGACGAAACGGCGTTGTTTGGTGTACGTCATGAATTACTCTCCGCTTGTACCGAGGCTTAGTCTGTCCGCGTCTCTGTGACACCTATCGCATTTAGTACATGTCGCGAAAGCCCGAAATCCCTTCATGAATTTGATTGCCCTAGGCGAAGTTCACCATTCGACGCGCTGGTCCCAAATGTTTGCTTTGTTTCTGTGCTTTAACCAGAATGGCGGCTGTCGACTGCGGTAACTTCCAACCCGTAGAGTATACTGCTTGCTGGTTCATTCAATGACGCAGGGGAAGAGTTTATGGAGTTAACTGTTAAGATAGTGATACTGGCACTACTTTTTTCTCCAAGAGCCTACGGTTCCATTTCTGGCTTACTGGAAGATTTTTCTGGGCTTGGTGAACATGCTGGCTTACACGATCCAGATTGGAATTTGGCTGGCGACAACGGCGAATTTACCGATG
>JAGQOZ010000212.1 GCA_020426955.1 Planctomycetales bacterium | reverse complement strand
GCCGACGTTCATGTACGTTTTGGCATTCCCGCCATAGTGTCCGTTCGAAGCTCCACCCATACTCAACGGATGCGTGTAGACAGTTGCCACTTGACCGCTGAGCGACGGGTGTTTTTCAGGATCGCTAATCGCCAACATCGCGTCCAAGATCAATTTTTCGTTGCCGCTTGCATTTTCTTTGCTGGTTTGCCCCAGTGTCGCACAGACGAACTTGGCGTTCGGAGCGTCAAAGTCCTGGCGAAGGGCCGCAATCAAGTTGACGAGATTCTTTTCGTACATGGCGGCATGTCCGGCGTTGTAGCGGTCCTTGTCACCTTGCCACCAAAGGAAACCTGCAATCTCATATCCCGTAGCGCCGGGGTAAAACTCCGTCAGCTGCTGCAGCACGTCCTTGGCGCGAGCTACATCGCCGTCGTACTGGACGCCAGCCTTCCAGCCAATCGGCATGGGTTCGGTCCCCTTTTCCCAGCTCAAAGGAGTTTGCCCGTAACCGGCGTATATGTAAGTCTTGGTTTCAACTTGCTTGGTCTGCTTGTCTTTAACTTCAATGTCGAATTCGTAGGATGGACTACCGGGTGGCAATAGGTCCCAACCCAAACTTCGATTTCCGATTGCACTTTTGAGAATCAACACCGGTTCGTCCAGCGCATTGCCCAGTTGATGGCCAATACCCATTTCGATGCCAATCTTGCCGCCCGAGACAGTAAGCCAATCATTGCGTTTGACACTGGACTTGCCCAGTCCGCCACTGCCCATCACATGCACGTTGCGAACGTCCAAACGTTTGGTCCAGTTGCCATCGTCATCGACCATGAACGGATACAGGTTTTCCGTGTTTGTGGCGTATTCCAGCGATCCGTCTTTGTCGCCACGGACCTTGCCCATTTCCAACGTATTTGACTGCCCCATGATGATGAAGACCTTTACTTTCTTGGTCATGTCAGCCAGTTGGCCATCGGGGTCCGGCAGTTGCTCGGCGAGTAAGGGCATGGTAATCAATGTCATCGCGAAGAGCGAAAAGAGTGACCTAGTACCAAGTTGATTTTTCATCGTGCCGATCTTCCTCGAAAGGGGTTTCAGAGATTTGCGAATCGGCATTATGCCATGTTTGCGGGCCGTTTTGGACAAACTTCTGGAAAACTTCGGAACTCCAGAACGCATTGCACGTTGAATTGCCTAAGAGGCCGCTGTGTTCAGAAAGAGAGGTCGGCATCGCGGCGAGACGAATTGCGCGAGATCAAGTAGCTGCAATGCTAACGGCATTCGTTTTCCGTGACGGCCACCGAATCGACTTCGTCGTGCTCCGGAGTGGTGGAGGTCAATTCGACCGCTGCCGAACCGGGAAGCGATTTCCCTTGACGAGCAAACTCTTCGGCAATAATCGTCGCCAATTGAACTTCCAGCGATTCGACAAAGTCAATGAACTGGCTCATTTCCGAACTGGCCGACGCTTCGTTTTGCAGGCCCGCCACTTGGAGTCGACCAACGGGCATGTTCTTGACAATCAGCGGAATGTCCGTGGTCCACACCGATTCGCGAGGATGCTTTCCGGGGCGTTGCCAGGCGGCGTAGAATTCTTCGTGCAGACGAGGCAACGAAATGTTCAATCGCATTTTTACCAAATGAAACCGTTCGGCCGACTCAATTAACGCACCCCAGAGTTCTTCCCATTGGCGTTCGCCTTGCAGCGCGAGTGTTGTCTGATGGCCTTCGGTCGAAGGAGTCTTGCCGCGTTTGATCAGCCTGCCCAGCCCCAACATTTTGGCGCTGACGAGAACGAATTCGGAATAGCCGAACATACGAGTGAAAACCAACAGCGAAATCAACGCGAAGACCACCAGCGGGCCAATCCAATCGTTTTCCAAGATAATGCTGGAAACGGCAGCCAAACATGTGATGGCACACAAGCCCGCAATCATCGCCACGGTCTGACCCGTTCCCAGTCCTTTGGTCAACAACACGTGATGCAAATGGCCTCGATCCGTCGCATAGATACTCTTCCCCGTCAGCTTCCGCCGAATGATGGCCGCCAGCGAATCTAAGATTGGAATCGACCAAATGGCTAACGGTGCAGAAAACGCTACCGTCGCGGCCTCTTTCATGGAACATCGCAACGCGATGGCTCCAAGCATCAGCCCGATAAACATACTGCCGGTATCACCCAAGTAGATCACGGCGGGCGAATAGTTGAATCGCAAGAACCCCAATAACGCTCCGGCCAAGGCAAAGGCCATGATGGCGTCAAACAATTGTCCAAAGACAATCGCCATGGTTCCAAAAGTAATGGCGAAGACCACGCCTACTGAACCCGCCAATCCGTCGATACCATCGATCAAATTGAACGAATTAATGGCCGCCAACAGCCAGCACACGGAAACGATGTTTCCAATGGGGCCCAGCGGAATGCGGACGCCCATAAAAATCACTGCCGGTACAGACAGGCCGGTAAACGCCACAAACATTACCGCCACAAACTGCCAAAACAGCTTATAACTGCCTCGCATCCCACGTGCATCATCAATAACTCCCACGACAGCCAAAATGCCAATAGCAATCGTCAGGCCCAAAATGCCCCACGCGGGATTGAGCCCATTCTTTGATTCTCGCAGTGTGCTCCAGATTTCCTCCCCCACAGCGAACGACATCAGAACGACAACCAAGGGAGTGATTGCGATTAGCACCAATCCTCCGCCCAAAGCCACCGCATTGGATTGGATTTTTCGTTGACCGTCAGGCTTATCGATAAAACCATAGCGGACCGCCACCCTTCGCATCAACGGAGTCAAAAAATTGCTCAGCAAAAACGCAAACAGCAAAGCAACGGTGGCAAGAGGCATCATCGATGGCAGCATAAGCAAAAACCAGCTATTGGTTGAGCAAAAAAATACGGGAAGACCAGGGACTACTGCCATTTCCATGCCAAAGCACGGCCACGGTTTCCTTTCCTACGAAATTGGACGTATAACGTTCGCTCGGAAATCCACAGCGCGAAATGCTATCGCAGACGACCAGAATATTCGAATCAACTTGCGATTGAACCGTTAGGCCCTGCACGAACGTTCCACATTTAAACTTGGATAGCTGATTTCGTCAATGAAACGCATCTCGCTGACTGGAGAATCGGCTTAGAATTAGAGGGATTTCTAGAATATCAGGGTTGTCATTGCCAATGTTGAAGTTCGTTCGAACATGTCGCTACCTCAAGCCGATTCAGGTCACAAACAGAATATGGCGAAAAATCCGCAAACCCAAGCCTGATCCTGCGCCAGCGCCTGCCTTGCGAGATCGCCGAGACAACTGGGTCACCCCGTGTAGGCGAAAAGCATCATTGGTGGCAGAAAATCAACTGCGCGTGTTTACACAAGTCCACACGGTGGCCGAACCGGCAGATTGGAATTGTTCGGACATAGCCTACTTGGTTCGCTACAACTTGCATTACTTTGACGACCTAGTGGCAGCTAACCACCACCAACGTCTCGCCTGGCAACAGAATTTGGTACGTCGCTGGATCGAAGAGAATCCGCCGCTGGTCGGTGTCGGCTGGGAGCCTTACCCGCTGTCGTTGCGGATTGTGAATTGGATCAAATGGCATTGCGAAAATCATACTTTGGATCCAACAGCGCTGCACAGCTTGGCGGTTCAGGTTCGCGCGTTGGTGCCGTTGCTGGAATATCATCTTCTGGCGAATCACCTGTTGGCCAATGCCAAAGCGTTGGTTTTTGCCGGAATTTTTTTCGGTCAGGAAGAAGGAGACCGTTGGCTGGAGCTGGGCCTGCGGATTTTGGACCAACAGCTAGACGAACAGATCTTGGCAGATGGCGGCCATTTTGAACTCAGCCCCATGTACCATTCCATCATTTTGGAAGACGTCTTGGATTTGATCAATTTAGCTCGCACCGCGCCCGACCTGCCTGCCGTTCAAAGCCGGTTGGAATACTGGAAGTCGGTGGCCAGCCGCATGTTATCGTGGCTGACAATCATGTGTCATCCCGACCAGCAGATTTCGTTCTTTAACGATGCGGCGTTTGGCGTCGCCTGCGAACCACTCGAACTAATGGACTACGCTGGTCGACTAGAATTAGCCTTGCCTACGCCACCTGGGAACGGCGTCACCCACCTGGCCGAATCAGGATATGTCCGCATCCAAACGGACAACTATGTTGCGCTGCTGGATTTGGCTCAAGTTGGCCCTGCGTACCAACCAGGACACGCTCATGCCGATACGCTCTCGTTTGAACTATCGCTGTTCGGCCAACGAACGATTGTGAACTCCGGAACCTCGATTTACGCGCCGGGCGAACTACGAGAATTCCAGCGATCCACCGCAGCGCACAGCACCGTGGAAGTAAATAACGCCGATTCTTCCGAAGTGTGGGGCAGCTTCCGAGTTGCTCGGCGAGCCACACCGCAGCTGCATTCGATCGACGATTCGGCGGACGAAATCACGGTTGTGGGCAGTCACAACGGATATCGGTTTCTGCGTCCGCCGATTACGCATGTTCGAACGTGGACTTTCGGCTCGAACAAAATCAGCATCTACGACGCATTGGAAGGCGGATATCAAACAGCCAAGGCCCGATTCATTCTTCACCCACAAATTACCGCAAATCAAACGAATCGTCTGACACTTTCCGTTGGCGAGCAAACGATCTTGTGCGACACAGAATCTACGGCAATTGTACCTTGTGAATATTTTCCTGAATTCGAGGTCGCACAGCCATCTACGGGTATCGTGCGGACGTTTCAGAACGGGGCCAGCCAACTGACGTTAGAGTGGTAGATGACTTTACGGTAGTAGATGGCTTTCACCTATTGCCAGTCGCGTATACCGTAAACTGCCGCACACCGAACGCCGACCGTCCGTAACCTCTAAGCCGCTGTGCTTCCTCTATTCGTTCGTTGGTATTTAACATGACAAACCTCTCTGGCCACCGCGCCCCAATATTCAATCGCCGTCGCAAGCGAGTGGCTCTCGCGATGGCTTTGCTGGCCCGATTTCGCGAACGAAGACTGCACTGCTGAGCTTTCTGGTGTAAATTATGGTGGATGAAAACCAAGAAGCAGAGAGACAAATAATGAACGTTAATCATTTTGGGTCTGCCATCCTGGTAGTGAACGGCCATACTTGCCGAACGAACATAGGGAAACAATGAATCTCTTAGCCCGACTGTTTACATGCCTATTTCTCCTTGTCGGGAGCATCGTATTCTTCCGATTGTCAATCGACAACCGAGACTTACGAAGTCGGATTGACCAGTTGGAGGCCGAACTAGGTCGGATGCCAATCAACAATGAGGACCGAGTTTATTTCGCGGAGATTGAGTCGCCCAACGTACCGCCTGAAGTTGCCTCAAACATCGAGCGAATTTGGCAATTTCGCTGCTATTTTCCGCCCGGCTACGACTTCATCCGATTTAATGGCGGTGGCCGGATTGCCAAGGAAGGAATCTATCACTCAGGCGGTTCCAGTTCCGGCTGGAATTCGCCTCGACAGGAGGCAACCCACAAACTATTCACGGTCAGTATTCAAAGGAAGGCGAATCAATGGCAGGCGTTCTATTCCGTGGATGGTTCATCGGGGACAACGTCGTGGAGTTCTTTCGATGCGGATCACTTTGATGCAGCGTTGGTGATCGAAAAAATTGTCAGCAGCAAACAAGGGCCGCGGTCGTTCGACCAGAACACGATTCTGCCCCTATTGCGAATCTACGATCCTCGCTCTGCCGAGGATAAGGAAGTTGCCGGAAAGACAATGGCAACGTATGTCGGCGGACTATTCGTACTGTGCCCTAAAACACTCGAATCAGAATTTGGCCAATTGAGTCGGGGCGAAACTCCGACTGGATTCGAATCAGACCGTATTGCAACGGTGGCCAGCGATGAATGATCCCAAAATTCGACGATCTTTCACGCCAAGGTTTTCGATAGCCAGTTTACTGACGTTAACCCTGTTGATTGCGTTGGCAACCGCATGTGGCTTAGCGTATCAAAAGAACCGTGAAATGGTCCAACAACGCAATGAGCTGCAGGCTCTTTCCAGTCGCTTGTACGTGACCGATGACAACGAGTTGGCATCGTCCGAAATGCCGCGCGTGGCAGATGATTTCCGTTCGTGGAATGTGCATATCCCCGACGGCAAGGAATACCACTTGCGACTGGGGATTGGGACGGTTTCCGAAAATGAAGTTCCGCCAACGGCCGCGAGCGTGCCAATTGCCGCTGGGAAGCATCGAGTGACGCTTTACCTGGGCGATTCTTCTGATGAAGCGTTTCGTTACACGGTCTATGTTGACGGCAACCTGGCAATCGACAAGACAATGGGTAACGATTGGATCCCAGGCGGTTGGTCGTCGGCAAGTAGCTTGAGTTGGCAGCGCCAAGCAGCATTTTCGCAATCTGCATTGCAGCTTGCCGGACGCAGCTACGAACCCAATGCTGACTTCGGAAAAGGACGCTACTTTAACAGTCAAAGCGACGACTATGTGACACGGAAAGGATTTCGTCTATGGCTCGACGAGCCCAATCGCGAGTATCCAACGGCGTCACCTTTTTTAGGATTCGCGAATGATCCCAGCTATCTAGGCATCGGCCTGCGAGACGGCTTGCGGTACAAATCGAATAGTCGTTCATCCTACGAATGGACGTTTATTCGGCCGAGTTTGCATACGAACGAACCTGTGCTGCGAATCTCCGCTGAATTCTTTGCCAGCGACGGAACGACTCTTTCGAATCAAACTCAATCCTTCCAATCATGGCAACTTCGCAACGCTGCTGTTGCCGAAGATTCGTTGAACTGGCAGGCTGATCCTGCCCAATCCGTTTACTCGGCGTTCTTGCAGGCTGACGTGGAATCAGAAAAAGCGCTCCAACCCGTTGTAGAATTGAAATGGAATGCCGACAGGCCAGATGAGATTGGACTAAGGCTTGCCGACACTCCTGCAAACGACGGCATTGGAACATGGCGGCTACGCATTCTGGACGGAACGAAACACCTTTGGCGTGAATTGCGGTTTAGCGAAAAGACGATCAGCGCGAACCAAGCAGTTGATAGTGGAATGGCAAAGCCTTCTGGTCCTCGGTCAACGCTGAATCTAGAAGCCTTCGCGACAGGGGATGCTCGTATTCGATGGCAAACCGACCAAACGATGCCGCTGCAAATACTGGAACGAAGACACAAGGAATACGCAGGTTTAGGGCTCTACAAGGGGCTGCCGCTGACATTCGAACTTCAGGTACCAGCAACACTGAACCCCAATCTCAGTGCGACCGTCGTCACGGAGGCCCCCGATGTTCCAGATGACCCTTTGCCTGGTGGCGCCGTCTTCGATGAAATCCGATTCGACCTTGAAGCAGAAACTCGCGATTGGGTTTGGTTGCGAACGCAACCGATGCAATAGGCTGTACTTAGTGGGTGAGTCTCGTTGGCTCAATCGCAATTGAACGGGTGCCGGTATCGACACTCTCGGATGTGGTGCATTCTGCAATAGGTGCTTCGCCAGGCGGAACAACCAAGCCGTTGGATTGGGAATTCGAATTCTGACAGACATTCAACTGGTGTAAGTATTGCGCAAACTGGTTCGGGTTATGCCTGCGGCGAGCTTGATGATACTTTCGAACAAGCTCGACTTGCGAGCTTCCGATTGCGACTTGAATGAGCGACAAAACTCCACAGACTACTATTCCAGCAACGAATTGTCCGTGAACGGTACTGGCCAACTGGACGCCGATCCCATTCACGAAGTAGGCCAGTAACGCTCCGTCTATGGCGTTAAGTCCTGCCAAAGTAAAGAATACGATTGCGTACAATTTGATCGATTGGTCGTCTCGACGCCCAATGCCAACTGCTCCAACCGCAACCATCGCAATGCCCACAATAAAAGCTACGCCTGATTCGACCACGACGAACGGATAAAGCCATTGCAGATCATTGACTGGAATCGCCAATTCCAATGTCGGGTACGCAAGAGTAGTAATTGCGTTGAATGCGTTTATCACTCCCCAAAGCACAACGGCCCAACCAAAACGCTTCGCGTGATTCCTAATCTTGGCTCGTTCCCAACCAAGCCCACCCCAGATCTCGATTGCCTCGGCGGCACCGGGTGAAACCAGAAACAGTTTCTTGTCTATCTGCAAACGAGATTTCATGCCGTTTATTAACAGGTAGACCAAGATGATCCACCCGATCGGTCCTAACAAAACCAAAACCGTCATCGCTGTGGTCCGTTCCAACTTGCGAAACGTCAGTCGACTCGCGATGGATTCGACGTCACGAGGCACCGTCACGTGTTGGTTGTCCGGAAGCGTTATTCGCATTTCGTCGTCAGAAAGAGTCATCGGCACATCGGTCGTTCCGATGAAATTCCGTTTGCTGACGGTTAGCTTCAGTTCGGCCTGTCGTTTCTCTGGCCGTGCATCTTCCATGTTCGTTCGCACTGGCGCAAACGGTTTACTCGGCGCGAGAACACGAACTTGAGGCGGTGCGACGAAAACCGGAGGTGCTGCAATGGGCGGCGGCGGTGGCACCGGTTGACTGTGATTCGGTGTTACGTGATTCGGTCGAAGTACAGTCGGTTTGCACTGCTTTTTGACTCGTTCTGAAAATGGCAACCGATATCGCGACGCCTTCCGCCATTTCTGGCCATCCGCAGATATTTCGTCCGTTGGTCGAAGACGTCCTTGACGAGCGGCATGGACTAACCGTTTGGTCGAAACAGGTCCCGTCTGCGAATTGAATCGTCGAACATACCATTGACGATCATTTCTGGCTGGTTGTTGGCCGTTCTGCGTCATCATTCCTACACCTTAAAATCGAACTGCACACGCGGCACGTAAGTCACCTGCCGCGTTGGTGGGATATTCGATGTAGGAATCGAAATTGTCTGACACGACGAAAATATCGGGAATTTTCAAGTGCTAATTCGGGCTTTTGTCCCAAACGCGAGTTGGATCATTTTTCCAGCCGTAGGTCGTTTCAAATTCTTCCTGTGTCATGGTCAGTTGCCGATCATCGTCCGTGTGCACCACGTATCTCAAGAGCCGATTAATACGGCTGGATCCGTCGAAATGTCCGTCATGCGAAAATTCGGCCCAGCGATCAGAATGAAAATGGACGCATGTCTTGGTACGCTGCCATTCGGAAAGATCAGAATCACCCAGATACGCCGTTAGCATCGAACTGACACCATTCGTCCAAGACACGTAATCTCCGTCGAGACTAAACAACGCGTCATCGTAGGCGCCGGGTGTCGAAAAACGGTGCAGGATTTCTCGACGCCCTGTATTCACATCGTACAATCGAATCGTACGATCTCGGCACGCGGCAATCACTTCGGAATCGGACCGCCAATGAAACGCTGTCGCTTGCCATTGAAATTG
>JAGQOZ010000211.1 GCA_020426955.1 Planctomycetales bacterium | reverse complement strand
CGGCAGGCCAAGCCCGCTTAGATATTCAACACTAAGCTCCGATGCGTTGCCGCTCTCGTCGCAGTCACGCAATTCAAGGGCATTCGCAATATGCACGGCGGTAACCGGACTGAAATGAGGAACCAATGCATCGGCGGGTCGGTGATGGTAGGCAATCGCTTCCACAACCGGATGAGGCAACCCCCACAGTCCCAACAAATGAGCACCGACGTCGGCGTGGGTCGCGTCGAAAATTCGTTTCTCTGCTTCCCAAATCGACACGGATTCTTCACGCGTCTGTTGCAGTGCCATCGCGTATTTTTCGGGCAGATTGGTCGCCAAAACCAGTTTGCCAATATCGTGCAGCAGTCCAGCCGCAAATGCGTCATTTATCAGGAATTGCTCGTCGGAAAAGTGTTCGGCGATACTACGCGCGGTTACGGAAACAGCCAAGGAATGGTCTACCAGTCGTTGCAGTGAAAAGCCTTCGATATGCGGATCCTTCTGCTGTGAAAACACATTGGCGGTTAACACCAAAGGACGAATAATATTCAAGCCCAATAGCGTCACCGCGTGGTGCGGACATTTGATTTGCTGCCGCTGCCCGAAAAACGAACTGTTCACCAGTTGCAACACTTTAGCGGTCATGGCGATATCCGACGCAATTTTATCGGAAACGCGCCGAATCGAAGCTTCGTCCGATTCCAGTTCAACAATCAGTTCGCGATACACTTCAGGCAAGCTTGGTAGACACCGCAATTGCGAAGTCAATTTTTTTAGTGAGTCACTTTGAAGTTGGCTATGCAATCCGCAAGCTCGTTCAATGGTGCTGACTAACACGTCCGGATCGCAGGGCTTGGACATGAACTGATGCGCCGGCCCCACGGCGCGAAAAATTTTTTCGTGTTCAGACTGACCACTCAGCACCAACCGCACTGTGTGAGGATACAGATTGGAAACACGCGTCAACAATTCGGCGCCGTCAATGTTGGGCATGCGCATGTCGGTCACCACCACATCAAATGCCTCTTGTTCCATCAACCGCAACGCCTCTTCGCCACCGTTTGCAAAATGCATGTCCCAAACTTGCCGTTGTCCGCGCAGCATTCGACGCAGTCCTGCCAGCACGTTCGCTTCGTCATCGACAAACAGAATCTTGGTTGTCATGGTAATCCCTTTCTGTGGAGGTGCAGCTAGACGCGAACTTCCGTCGGATTCAATTCTGGCGTGTTGGCATCATTGGGCGCCATTTCCAGTGGCAAGCGAATGGTGAACGTGGTTCCCTTGCCGACAGCGCTTTCCACGCCAATGGTTCCTCCGTGTTTTTCCACAATCACAGCACGTGCGATTGCCAAACCTTGTCCGGTTCCTTTGCCCACCGCCTTGGTAGTGAAGAACGGTGCGAAGATACGTTCCAAATTGGCAGCCGGAATCCCAGCGCCCGTGTCCGAAATACGAATTTCCGCAAACGGCGGGGCAAACTTGGTTTCAATGGTGATCTTGCCTTTTTGACTGGTAGATTCGCCCAGAGATTCACCGATTGCATGAGACGCATTTACAATCATATTCAGCAAGACTTGATTCAATTCACCTGGCAAACAAGGCACGGCCGGCAGTTCTGGATCGAACTTGGTTTCCGTGTCCGCCACGTATTTCCATTCGTTTCGCGCAACCATTACCGTATTTTCGATCGCCTTGGACAGATCGGTTGGCGTCATGTCCGAAACACCGGGATGAGCAAACTCTTTCATGGCGCGAACAATGTTCGCCACTCGATCCACGCCTTCCAATGTTTGCCGAATCGCCGCAGGAATCTCTTCGCAAAGATAGTCCGCATCGGCGTCTTCGACTGCCTGGCGTAGCGTTGTCACCATAGGCGCCAAGTCATTTCCTTGATCCGCCATTTCAAGCAACGCCTGACAGTTTCGCAGGACAGCCTCTAGATCAACATACGCCGATTGAATGAAGCGAGTGTTATCGCCAACGTATTGAATGGGCGTATTAATTTCGTGCGCAATACCGGCGGCCAATTCGCCAATCGATTCCAGTTTTTGAGCTCGTTCCAATTGACGCGACAGATTTTCGAACAGTTGCACTCGACGTAGTTTCACCAGAATCTCGTCGTCGACACTATCTTCGAAAAAACAATCGTCAAATCCCAGCGAATACGCCGAAGCAACCTGAATCGGGTTTTCTTGTTGCACAACGCAAGCCACCCACGGACACTTCAGATGCAGCCGAGGAAGTAACTGATCGGCGGCAATGGCCAAGCGTGCGAGGCAGCGATTGTTGATGATGATCGCCGAAAAGCGTTGCTGTGCTGCCTTGCGTGCGATATTGTCACATTGATCAATTACTGTCACATCGCTAACCGAAGCCAGGATGTGCCGCCACGTATCGACTCTGCCTTCATCAAAATCTACCAACAGCGTCTGCATGTTCTCTCCTGACCGGTAATTCAGCTGGCTTCAACGGAATTGACAAAACAATGGTGGTTCCACATAGGGGTGGCGACGTGACACTGACTGCACCACCGTGTTTGTTCACCACCACGTCATACACAAGTGATAGTCCTTGCCCCATGCCTTGTCCGACGTCTTTTGTGGTAAAGAAGGGGTCAAAAATGCGATGTTGGATCTCATCCGGAATGCCGGGGCCGTTGTCTTGAAAACAGACATCGATAGCTTGGTTGACGTTGTTCAGCTTGGTCGAAATGACAATTCGACCTTCGCCAGGTTCGCCATGGTTGGACACTGCTTCTATGGCATTGGTGAGCACGTTCAGGAAGGCTTGGTTCAGCGAACTCCCCATGCACAGAACGGTAGGAATACTTTCGTCCAGCGAAGTTTGAATCGCCGCGACTTCACGAAAGACACTGGCCGACATTGCCACCGCATTTTCAATGGCGCGATTCACGTCAAAGGCCGACTCCACTTCGGACGGCGATTGCGAGAACTCTTTCATGGCTCGTACAATCACCGCCACTCGATCAATTCCTTCCAGTGATTGCTCAATGGCCGCCGGAAATTCATCTCGCAAGAAGCTCAGGTCTGCCACTTCGACTTGACGGTCAATCTCATCCACAAGTTCAGCCGGATCGTGGCCTTCGCGGACGGCCGAGGTCAGTTGGTCGTAAAGATCAAGCAGTTTGCCAATGTCGTCAAACGCACCTCGCAGGAAGTGAATATTGTTTCCGACAAATTGAATGGGCGTATTGATTTCATGCGCAATTCCCGCTGCCAACTGCCCTACGGATTCCATCGTCTGAGACTGACGTAGGCGAGCTTCCATTTTCTTGCGTCGCGTCAAATCACGTACAACCGCCGTAAACAACGTGACTTGACCAAACGCAGATCGTCCGACAGCAACTTCCGTTTGAAACGTTTCTCCGTTGCGAAGGCCTTTGATTTCAACAGGCAAATGCCCATCAAATTCGGCCACCGATCCACCTCGAACCGTAGAATTCGACTCCTCTGGGAATAGCAAACCGTAACTGGCAGCCGTTGTCAATTCGAATAGTTCGTTGAGATAAACCCCATTGATCAAACTGAGACCAAAAATACGCAACGCTGAACGATTCGCAGATCGCACGGCGCCTTCCTGATCGTACGTAATGATCCCTTCTGCAGCACTTTCAATGATGGTACGGTTTTGTTCGGCAAGTTCCAGAAGCTGCTGATTCGCGTGATATACCTCCAGCGACTTCTCTTCCAGCAAGCGTTCTGCTTCCCGTCGAGCATTCTTTTCGCGTTCCAGTTTTCGTCGCAACAGGCCTAGGTTTGACATGCCGATGCCACTGTATCGTTTGGTTGGTTCAATGTGGGCGTGAGCTCGAAACGCGCCTGCGTACCGTCTTGATCCCCTAGGTTGTGTCGCACCAACGAGACATCGTCTTGAAAATGACGAACGGAAGCGTGAATCAGACCTTCCGCCAAATCAGCAAAGGGACGCTTTGATTGATATTCCAGCACCAATGTGCCGTCGTTCGCCAACTTGCATGCGAAGGTTGGCAGCTCGGCGTCGGGATATAACTTGCGCACTTCCACGTGCACTCGATCCTCGATCGTCGGAAGAAACGAGATAGACGAATCAACTCCGTCAAAGAATTGCGGAAACATGGCCAAGAATCGCTGAAACAGATATTCGCCAAAACTTTGCACCAACGCCGCTTCGGGTTGACCGGTTTCGCAAGCCAACTGTTCAACCAGACTAATCAGTTCCTGATAGTCATACGTTCCTACGGACGTATACGCACCATCCGTGGCCGTGTTGGCGCCGCAGATCACACGGTCGGCTACTTCGTCTCCCAACGTCGCTTCGACCATCCCAATCAGTTCGGTGAATACAATGCCTTTCATGCCTCTATCCTGTTTCCAATACCTTTGATTTACTTTTCGCCCAACGCTTGTTTAACACGACTGGCCCGACGCCAACGTCCGCGGCGAAATCCTTCCAGGACGGATCGAATTCGTCGGCTGTCGTTCTGAAGATCCAAGAAGGTTGCACCCTGTTGGTTGCCAAAAAAGTCGACAAATCCCGGCAATCGCGTGATTTCCTCCGAATTGGCAACAAATCCCATACTCCACGTTCCAAAGTTCCGGTCGGCAATCGGTTCCTGGATTAGTTGCACCACGTTGGTATGCCGGTCATCCTGTTCAATCTTTTGGTACAACGTCTTCAAGACCTGAGCTTCCCCTTCTAAGACTTGCAGAAACGTCTGATCTTTGAATAGCAATACGCCGGTTACATTCAAGAATCGATTGTTGTGACGAGCTCGACTTAGTAACGAATCTAACCGTTCGTCGTCAAACTCGACGGTGGCTGCGCTGGCGTAAACCAACTGCATTAGCTTAGAATCATCCACTTGGCACGTCATCGCCGAAGCTCCACGCATCTTGGTTGTCAGTTTGATGAACCTTAGAAAGTTTGTGGTCAAAACCGATCGGCTGCCCGACAATTCAAACGCAATTGGCCAACGAATCATCTACTCGTGCGACCGGTGCAACTTGTGAGGTTTGCAGTGATGCAACATTCCCTATTCGATCTGCGGAAACTACGATAGATCGACTCGGATCGCTCCATGAATTAGACGAGCAACCATGATAGCCATCTTATTTTGCCGAAACCGATTTCTTCGCACGCTGGGTATTCTTGCGTTACTGTCGTGTGAAACGCTCCTGACAAGCCTCGCGTTGGCCGACGAAGATGCCAACCGAATTCGTTCGTTGGCGGCTCAAGTGGTTCGCCTAGGCGACGCTGATCAAGGCTGGGCAGTTTTTCAGGACGAACGTTTCGCGTGTCTGTCATGCCATCAAATTGGAAGACATGGCGGTAGTATCGGTCCCGACCTAAGCGACATTGGTCGCCAGCGAACATTGCCCGAAATCATCGACTCCGTTTTCCAACCAAGCAAAACGATTGCGCCAGAATATCAGTGCTGGACAGTGGACCTTGCTGATGGCAAGCAAATGAAAGGCTACTTGCGGTCAGCCGATTCACCGCAGGAAATTCAACTATTGGATCCGGCTTCCCAACGTATCACCATCATTCGCCAAGAAATCATCGATGCGAAAATCGCGACCGGGACGCTGACGCCAGACGGCTTGGCACAAGCATTGACGTACCGCCAGCAGCTGGATCTATTTCGCTTTCTCAGCGAACGAGATCGTTCCAAACAAGACGCCAACGACTTCGTATTGTCCCCGCAAACGCCGCACGAACATGTCGCTGAATTCGCCTACGAGACTGCTCCGCTTCATCTCAACCATCATCACCTGGCGGCCCATCCAGTGAATGCTCGACGCGTTTATGACTACTATGCCAAACAGGCAGAAGAGTTTCGGAATCGAACCACACTGCCTCGTCTATTGCCCGCATTTCCCGGTTTGGACGGAGGGGAATTCGGTCATTGGGGTCAACAAAACGAAACAACGTGGTCCGATGATCGCTGGAATCAAACCGATCTCGGTTCCGTCCAAGCTGGGATCTTTCGAACCGAAACGCTGGAGGTAGCTCGAGCCATCTGCGTTTCCCTTGGTAACGAATCTAATCTGTTCGGCTGTTTTGATATCGACACGGGGCGATATGTGGCAATGTGGCGAGACCACTTGGTGAAGTTTTCTAGTTTTCGTCATGGATTCTTGCATGGGCTGCAGCCCGACGGCCCGTTGTGGGACACCGCCAACTGGCAACCACAACTAAAACTACGTAACGAAAACACCGCCTACAAGTACGAAGGTTATTATCGTTGGGGAACCAAGACCATTTTTGCCTATTCGTTGGACGGCGTTCCCTACCTAGATTCTTTAACGTTTGAAAACGGCCAACTGATCCACGAAGTCAAACCAGCAGACCAACATTCGCAACGCCGCTGCCTTCAAGGCGGTGAACGACAATGGAAAGAGACGTTGACTACGGAGATTCAACTGGGCCAACAGACACCGTTTGCCGTCGATACGATTGAAGTTCCATTTCAAAATCCGTGGAACGCCTTAATGTTTTTTGGAGGCCTGGATTTCCTGTCAGATGGTTCGGCCATGGTCTGTACCATTCAAGGCGATGTTTGGCACGTCACCGGATTCCAACAAAGTTTGTCTGCCGATTCCGTGTCGTGGCAACGCTTTGCGTCTGGTCTCCATCATCCGCTGGGATTGGTTGTCAAAGATGATCACGTGTTTGTCATGTGCCGCGACCAGCTGTTGCACTTGGTTGATCTGAATTCCGATGGCGAGGCCGACTATTACGATTGTTTTTCCAACACGTTTGTCACGTCCACCGCCGGTCACGATTTCATCTGCGGCCTCCAAGTCGATTCGCAAGGGCGTTTCTACACGGCATCGGGAAACCAAGGCGTTCTCCGCTTTTCGAACGATGGCACCCAGGTGGAAGTCCTGGCCACGGGGTTTCGAAATCCAGACGGACTGTCATTGTCGCCCGACGGATGGGTCAGTGTTCCTTGTTCCGAAGGTGAATGGACCCCCGCTTCCATGATTTGTGAATTTCCTTTGGACACAAACAAACCGCAACCGTTCTTTGGCTATCGAGGCCCTAAGGACGGACAAGCACCAGCGCTGCCATTGGCGTATCTGCCTCGTGGCGTAGACAATTCCAGCGCCGAACAAGTCACCGTGACCAGCGATCGATGGAAGCCCTTGTTCGACAAGACTATTCATCTTTCATTCGGCGCTGGAAACGTGTTTCTGCTTCTCACAGACCATGTGGGCGATCGGCGTCAAGGCGCGATCGTTCCCTTGCCGGGTGACTTTGCGTCCGGTATCCATCGAGCTCGTTTTCATCCACGCGACGGCCAACTCTACTTGGTCGGCATGCAAGGCTGGCTTTCCTTCACGCCGGATGATGGCTGCTTCCAACGATACCGATTCACCGGCCAACCGCTCGCACTGCCTACCGACTTTCATGTCTACCAAAACGGAGTGATGGTAACGTTCGCCAAAGCAGTGACGCCGGACGTTGTGGCTGATTCCCAGAACCACTTTGCGCAAGCTTGGAACTATCGTTACAGTGCGGCTTACGGTTCGCCCGAAATGTCGCCAACCCATCCCCATACCGTCGGACACGATCCACTACTGATTCAATCGACGCACGTCATGCCCGATCAGCGAAGTGTCTTTTACGCCATCCCCGATTTGCAACCGGTGTCCATGCTGCACTTGTACACTCAAGTACATTCGGACTCCATTCCGCAAGAATTGTTTGTCACAGTCCACGCAATGGATTCGCCCTTTACCGACCTTCCCAACTATGTTGCGGTGGAGAAACTCATTGCCGCGCATCCGCTGACGGTGGACATGGCCAACTTAACGCCTCCGCAACCCAATCCCTGGCAGCAGCCGATAGAAAACGCCAGACAGATTCGGATCCAGGTGGGCCCCAATCTACAATACGTTCAAAAAGAGATTCGCACTCGCCCCAACGAGCCCCTTCACTTGATTCTGGAAAACCCAGACGTCGTGCCACACAATTGGGTATTAGCAGAAAGCGGGACGTTGCAAGCCGTCGGGCAAATGACAAATCAACTGGTAGCCGACCCGCAAGCAGCAATTCGGCAATACGTTCCGTCTTCAAGAGCCATACTGGTCTACACCAACATCGTACAGCCGAAAAGCGAATTCGAAATCTACTTTCGTTCGCCACAAGAACCTGGTCGCTATCCGTTCCTGTGTACGTTCCCCGGTCATTGGACCATCATGAACGGGGAAATGATTGTGGAACGTCTTCCAGCGAATTGATCGCCACAGCAGGGCTTATCGACCTCGACGACGACGCACTTGCCACAGACCCACAAGCCCCAGGCTCAAGATCGCCAGCGAACCGGGTTCGGGAACCTGCGGAAACGTCTGATCAACAAACGATAACGTCGCTACCGAATCACCCGCGTAGACCAGAATGTCTTTCTGCACCCACAGTGAAGTAACAGGCGAAGAAAACGTGATTTGCTCTGCCAAATTGATTCCGGATGTTACGTCCATAATATCCGTCGGCCCAGAGAACGTTGGCAAAAACGTTTCGGTCACCGACACCACACCTCCGTCCGTTACCGTCGGATTGGCAGACAAACGGGCGCCACTGATTTGCATGCCTGCGTCCAAAGCGGTTACCTTGAACGTCACCAACGCGTCCGACGCCGAACCGCCCGGTAGATCAAAAAAACCGCCCTGAAACCGAATGCCGTAGTTGCCGTCCTGGTCCTGAATGGTGATCACGTTCACGGCGTCGGCCAAAGGCATGTTTTCGGTGGCAGCATAAGAGAAATCCGAAAACAATTTGTCTCCGCTTTGCAATGTCTGGCCGCCCAAGAGTTCGTTCAAACGAATCGTTTCCGCCGATGAACGACTAACGCCCCCCCCTGCCAACAACAGCACGGCTAGTAGCCGCACCAAATTTGATCTCAACACTAGACACCTCCCAAGTTTCCTAAATCACCGATTTTGTTAAGTAATATGAACAGATGCAGGCGGCGATTGTAGCGTCACTGCTATTACTGTCAAGAAATCATTGCAGGGCAGACGGAAGAAAAACGAGCGGTCCTTCGGTCTTCAATTCGGACGGCTGACATGATTCGGATCAATGAATGCTCGGCATGCCGCAATATTTCGCGTTTCGCTACTTTCGGCATATTCGAGAAAGCAAATTCAACGAGCAGCGTTAGTTTGCGTTATCTAGAAAAAAGGAAGGCCTGATAATGTACAGATCGGCAGTGGGCAAGGACGTGCGGAATTGCGTTGGACGTGGATTTGCGTTCCGAGTTTACGCGAGCTGGCGAATCCATTGAATGACGCGCCAATCCATCCAGTGCCAATCACGATCATCGTGTTCGGTACGACACGACTTTGACGCCAAAAATCCCAAATGGCCTCCGCCCGCCACGCGATGCACTCGAACGACATCTGTAAAC
>JAGQOZ010000210.1 GCA_020426955.1 Planctomycetales bacterium | reverse complement strand
TATCTGGCCGTATCACAGAACCAGCATCAGCCGATTGCTTATGCGCATCGGTTCAGCCGTCCGGTCAACACAGGCGTCCCTTCTGAGATGGACTTGGATGGAGACGGACAATTGGGGACACCCAACGATGCCTTTGGCTATGGAGCTCATCCCGGACAGTATGGCATGGTGGTGCTGTCTCGGTTTCCCATCGATGCGGCGGCGGCTCGGACGTTTCAAAATTTCTTGTGGAAGTCGATGCCCGACGCAGAATCGCCAATCAAGGAAGATGGCCAACCGTTTTATTCGCCAGCCGCTTGGCAGATGTTTCGATTGTCATCCAAGAGTCATTGGGATGTGCCGGTTCAAATCAATGGTCAGACAGTCCACTTTTTGGTCAGCCATCCTACGCCACCCGTCTTTGATGGTCCGGAAGACCGCAATGGACGACGGAATCACGATGAAATTCGCTTCTGGGCCGACTACATTTCGCCAGATCGGTCGGATTATATTGTGGATGATTCGAACCGAACCGGAGGTCTCAAGGTTGCCGAACATTTTGTCATTGCCGGCGATCAAAATGCCGATCCGGCAGACGGCGATAGTTCGAATCAAGCGATCTTGCAGTTGCTGGAACATCCACTGGTGAACGCCAGCGTGACACCCACCAGCGAAGGCGCCGTCCAAGCCGCAGCGGAACAGGGCGGCGTGAACGAATCGCACAAAGGTGACCCTGCGGCCGATACATCCGATTTTGGAGATCGAGGCCGCGCCAGCGGAAACCTGCGGATCGATTATGTTCTACCTTCTAGAACCCTGACCGTTATCAACGCCGGTGTCTTCTGGCCCAAACAGGAAGAAGAAGCATTCGACCTGATCTCTGCCACGGATCATCGCTTGGTCTGGATCGACCTGCAACTATCGGCAAATTAACCTTTTACCAACGAACCGCTTGCTGAATGCCGTCCGCAACTTGTCGCCAAACAGATTTGCCTCTCGCCACGAATCACTTGATTGTTTTGAGCGAAATGGCGATACTAATGTAAAGCCCTGCACTCCTCGAAGGCCCAGGTTCCACCTGGGGCACGCCGAAAGGCATAGTGGATGCGGGGTTTTTTATGGTTTGTGCCTATCTGGATCGATACGACGATCCCTTGGAGTGAACAACCAGTGGCGGTAAGGATCAGTCCATACGCTCGCCGGGCCTTTTCGTCCAGTGGTTATCCCTATGTTAAATCCTGGGTAGATTGAGCGGATGCGAGAATTAACGTGGCGGTAGAGTGCCTCCTTCGCAATGGTCTTCTTGCCACGTCGAGATTCGTCTGACGGCTTTTCCTTGTGTTTATCATTGAGCCGAAAAGCGATGGCTCCTATCACAATGTCGAGGCATTGAAGCAAGTCGTGGTCATGTGAGCTCACTTCCGCGATTTGATCTTCACGAAGAAAAATACCTGCGGCTTTGAAATCGGAATTCTCGTTTAGTTTTAAAACGAACGACTTGAATTGACGATTCTGCTCTCGATTTGATGGCAGCTGATCCATGTTGATTCTGAGGCCAATTCGCTCAGCTAACTCCGTTCCCGAATAGCGCAGACCGAAAGCATGCTTAAGAAATTGATAGTAAAGTCGATGGTAAGTCTCACGTCTTTGTTGACGAGTTAGATTCAACGCAATATTGCTATTCTTCGTGAACATTACGCGTACCTTGATTTTGTCGGCAGCGACAAGACAAAAAAACAATCCATCAAGTTTACGTACTTATCGAGATAGTTCGCCGAAACCTTCGTCCATTTTACCTCATTTCGTAATAACAAATGAGCTTTGGTGCGAGCAACCTCTCGAAGAATATCAGCGTGATCCACAGAACGGACCAACACGCCTCCATAGAAATTGCCAAAGTACTTTCCGGATTTGTCGGATTCGTCCGTGTAGATAATGTATTCCATCCCGCTATTCTAATGGAGTGAATAACTGAACACTAGAACTACGCCTACGGATCGACCTGCAACTATCGGCAAATTAACCTTTTACGAACGAACCGCTTGCTGAATGCCGTCCGCAATGCTGTGTTGAGGTTGCCAACCGAGTTCGCGAGTGGCTTTTTCGCTGGAAAAGGTTCGCGGAGCTAGAGCGGATCGCAGGCGGTAGACCGACAGTGGTGATGTTCGTCGCAGCACATATGCGAAGCCAAACCACACACATGCGCCTAAGGCGTACAGTAGCCAACGAGGAACATGATGAACGGGCACTTTCGTTCCTTGTGCGGCCTGATAATGTTGCAGGTATTCATTCTGTGAAATCGGTCGCGAATCGATCACGTTGTAGATGGAACCGGACGCAACCGCCTGATCGTGTGCCGCCAAGATCGCCGAAACGACATCTTGGACGTGAATCATAGGAACGGCCAGGTTTCCGTTGCCGAAGACAATCAAACGCTTGCCCAACTTCCGAGCGACACCGCCTGATAGCGCCGGCGCGCCGGCGCCGATGACTTCGGCCGGTCGTAAAATGACAGCCGGCAGTTGATAATCCTTGACGGCGGCGGTAACCAGTTGTTCCGCAGCCAACTTCGTCTGCGTATAGGCACCTCGTAAATCCGCATGTACTTCCAACGGCCAGGCTTCATCAATCACATCATTCGGCTTGGCGGCTATCGAATGGATGACGCTCATCGAACTCACGTAAGTCAGCTTCTTCACGTGATGCCGCAGTGCGGCGTCGATGATGTTCTGAGTGCCAACCACATTGCCGCATTGAAAATCTTCTAGCCAACCATCTACCACTCCGCCTACATGGACGATGTCGGTCACTCCCGCGACGGCCTTCTCCACCGCCGCCGGATCGCCCAAATTCCCGAACACCCATTCGATATTTGGATGTTGGAATAGGGGATCACTCGGTTGGGTGCGCACGAGCAATCGGATGTGCCGCCCTTGTTCTACCATGGTTCGGACCAGATGTTTTCCAATCAGACCAGTGCCGCCGGTAACCAAGGTGGGTGCGGACAGCGGCCGGTCCTGGGCTTGCAGCTGTTGTTGATGTTGCTGATCGGCGGCGCTCGCCACTTTTTCGATCCACAGACACAATCGCCGAGCATCCTGGGGCGTTGCTAAAGGCGAACGTTCGGTACGCAAGGCGTCGTAAAATTCGGCAACTGTGGCTTGCAGACCGTGGTAACGACGAATCCGACCGAAGATGACGTTCGCGAAGTTGATGGGCACTTGGCACGCGGCGAAGGCTCCTTCGCACATGGCGTTCAGGGCCCGACGAGGATGTTCGGGAAGTCGCGACTGACGCTTGGTTGTCACGGACATGCCGAATCGATCGATTCGAATGGAACCTTCCGTGCCTTGAATCAACAGCAGGTCTTGTAAAGGTCGAGCGTTCCAGGATAAATGTACGTGGGCTGAACCATTTTCGCATTGCAAGGTCGCGCGCCAATCATCAAACGCCAAAAACGGTTGTCGGGTCAGATTTCGGAATTGCCACTGCACATCTTCAATCGGCCCCAGGAAGGCTTCGATTTGGTAGAACGCGTGGATCCCGAGATCTCGGAAAGGATATCCGCCTTCCTTTGCGTACGGCGGCAACGGTCCACCGGCGTACGGAGGATAGTCTTGGCTCCGCAGGCATTCGACCGAAACAACTCGGCCAATCTTCCCGTCTTGCACTACTCGCTGAGCCTTCTGCGTGAACGGATCCAGCAGCAAGGAATGGTCGATGCCAACCATGCGGTTCGCTAGATTGGCAGCGTCAATAATGGCATCGCATTCCGCCACGGAATTGGCCAACGGTTTTTCCACCAGGCAATGACAGCCGTGCTGCAGTGCTTGAATGGTGATTTCCGCATGACTGGCCGGCGGCGTCAGGACGTGGACGACATGCGGCTTTTGTGCGAACAGCTGTTCCCGCGAATCGGTCACATAGGGGATAGAAAACGTATCAGCTTGTTTCTCAGCAGCAGACAATTGTTTGTCACAAATGCCCACGATGTTGATATGGGAAACGTGTTTCAGCGCTTTGAGATGAAATTCGCTGATGTGGCCGGCGCCGATGATACCGACGTTCCAGGTTGCCGATGAACTGCTCATTAGCGCTCCCCCAAGATGTATTTCGCTAGGATTCGATAAATCGCCTCTGCGAACGGCGCAGTGACGTCCAAACCGGTAGCGGCGCCGTCAACCGTTGCAGACTTCGGCTGAGAATTCTACTGGAACGCATCCGCTGTCGAAAATAGGAATTGCGATTGATCAAACTGCCATGCACAGCGCAGACGCGTTGCAGCATTTCAGCCATCAGTAAGGCGCTGGGATCAATCAGTTCGGAAATCTGATAACCGTCCAAAAAGGCTTGCTTGAGCCGCTGAATGCGTCGACCGCTAAACGACGGTGCCACGTTTTGATTTTCCAGATTGATCAGCACGTTTAAGACGTCGATGCCAATGAAGTCGCGACGGTACGAAAAGAAATCCAAGACCGTAATCTTCGAATCTTGCGTAATGATATTCCAAGGTCCGAAATCGCCGTGACAACCGGCCAATTGAACCGGCATTTCAACGCGTCGCTGCAATTCGTCCAACTTGGACATGACAACGACCGACAAGTCTGACGGCAAGCGATGGTCTCGATATGTGTCAATCAAATTGAGTCGATGGCGAACGTGCGATCGGAGCTGATTCAAGGCTTCCGCGTTCGCATTGGTAACACTGGTCATCGTTTGAAAATGTCGCAGCCATTCGCCGACTCGCATATACGCTTGCCCCAATTGCAAGAACGTACTGCGTGAACTGAAATGTCGCAGATGACGCATCATGGCGTCCAATTCGGTCCCTTCGACAAACTCCATGTAGATACTCTGCTCTTCCGGCACAACGAACAGAGGTTTCGGGACGCTACACTTAACGGGGCTTTCGCCAATACTTGCCGTAATAGATGCCAAGATTTCAAATTCACGAGCCAACGGGTCGGAACCATCGTGATAAAAAATTTCGTTGTCTGGCTGGTGCAGCAATCGTTTGCAGATAATACGGTGCCGTTGATTTTTAGCTTCTAGCTCTAGCAGGAATAACTGCGAATAGTGTCGCTGCCAACAATCAACCAACCGAACTTGATCCACTGGAGCGGATGTGACCAAGTCGGAATAGCGGCGAATCCAATGGATGGCTTGCTGAGCGGAATGTTCCAAAGATGTCTGCATGGAGGATTTAGGTGCGGCAAAAGTTAATACTCGGAATCCCAATCATCCATGACGTCGCTTGTAATCATCGCCAGTCGTCGGTCGATTTGTTGTTGCGCGGCAACGGCAAAGGCGGCGATCCATAACCAGTTAAAACGCAAACCGTTGTGCAATGAAAGGCCAAACAACAACATTAGCAAAATCGTATTACTAATGGCATAGGAAAGATCATAGTAGGACACAATAATTGGATCCTCTTCCCCCACTGTTGACCGTTGCAATTTCCAACAGATACTCCACGTTGCCAGCGTCATTAACGTGAAGGCGATGCCTCCCAGGACACCGGTTTCACCCAGAATCTGACCGGGCAGGTTATGTGCTACGCGAGGATCACCATCCAAGAACGCGCGGCGATACAGTACAAAATTACCGACTCCCACTCCTGTGGCCGGAAATCGCTGGAACATCTGCATGGCCGCCACAAAACCTTCCCAACGTCCGTCGGCGGATTCGTGTGCATTGTAAGGACCGGCCGATTTGTCCCATAGCGTGCGGAGCCGATCCTTCTGTTGTTGAGGCGAAAAGATCCACATGGCCGCCAAGAGTGCTAACATGATGAAGCTAGTTCGAATCCAACGTATGGGTGATCCATTGCGTACAACAGCCAGCACGGCAAAGGCTCCGATTCCCACCATGCCCGCTCGGCTATTGGTCAACAACGTTGCCACAAACGCCATCACAGGGTAGGTGACCACCAGTGCCATACCCAAGCGTCGCCACGTTCGGTTCCATTCGAAAAAGAGAGTGTGACGGTTTCGCCACAAAAAATACCACAGTGGCAGTGAGACTACCGTAGACATGGCCACCGCGTTGGGTTCGCCAAAGGTCAAGTCTGTTCCTAACAGTCGAGGTACACCTTGCGCATATTCATGTCGGTTATGGACAAAGAACTCCCACATCGACTTACCCAAATACGTCCACATGGCACCGATATACGCTAGGATCAGCAGATACACATCCGACGTCGATTTCATCACCGCCATCAAGAGAAAGTAAGTCACCACCACGGTCAGATAACGGTAAAGCGGCTCCCAAGACAAGCTGGACTGAAACGCAAACACCGCCGACATCACGACGGTTGCAGCAAACGCTGACACTGTCCAGCACTGCCACGTCCACTTCCACAACCGTCCTGTCATGGCCACCACCAGAATCATAGTAATGGCATAGATTCGTTCAAAACGCAAATCACCCAGCCAGGGCATGAGTACTTCCCAGGGCCGAATAATGAACAAAACCAAATAGAAGGCCACCATCCAGAGTCCGGGAGATCGAGACCACGTGGCGGCGTCGATCAGGTCTTCATCCAATTCGGCGCACGAATCCACTTCCCACGGCGGCTGTTCCAGCTGCACATCGTCGGCCGTTTCGTGAAAAGGATATACCATAAATGCTATGCCGGAAAGCGGTTGTTACGTTGGTTCGTGAAGCGATCCAAGAGCTTTATCCATTGTTCGCGCATGCCGGCAATTTCAGACGAACGAAAGAAACCGCCCCATAACAATAGCGGAGCAAACAACATGCCGACCGCCGTTCGCAATGTTAGATTCAAAACCGCCGAATCGAATTGCACCAATTGTGCCAGCGCAAACACAACTGCGGCCAACACAAACAAGACGCCCAGACGGCCTTTCTCGAAAGGCAAATAGTGAATCTGCTGGCTATACCAATAAAACAGGCTAGATCGCACAACGGCAGCCATTAACGATACCATCGCTGCGCCGATGATGCCAAACTGGGGAATGATGCCAAAATTCAACACCACTACCATTCCCAAACAGGCCACTCCAATCACGGACGCATAATAGGTTTTGCCAGTGTGATGAATCCCCGTCGCAAAGTGATGTTCCAGTCCATGCACAACGTAGGCTAACGTGATAATGGGTACCACATAATGACAATTCAAATACTGCGGATCAATGATTAGCTGTAACATCGGCTGGATGGCCACGGATAACAATACTCCAAACGCCAAATTGGCAATCGTGGAATAGGTACACATCTGCGCAATAATGTGATCCACCTGTTTGTCGTTCTGAGTGACCAGTTCCATTCGACGAGGTCGCCAAAACGAATTGAACGGGACAACCAAGAAGCGATTCACCACTACTCCCATTTTTTGTCCCGCCGAAAACAATCCTACTTGCGCCAATGCCACTACGGGATCAGCGGATGCCAGCCAGCGAATCATAAAGGGCGTCAAGTAGTTGTTCAATTGCTGCGAAACGTTGGCCGGCACCAGTGGCAAACCAAAGCGAATGAGTTTTTGAAAATCGTCCAGCGAAGGCCACGCTCGATTCTGCACCAAGATAGCTGCAGATACCACTAACGCCAAACAGCCTTGTACCAGCAAGGTCGAATAGAGTATGCCCCAAATCCCCAGGCCAAATCCTACCACCAACCAAATGTTCAATGTCACACTGGCCAAGATCTGTGTGATAGTCACGGTCACAAAGGTCTTGGATCGATAACACATTCGCAAGTAGTTATAGCCAATGTCTAACAACATCGTGAACCAAGCCACAACCATGGCCAGCTGCATGTAGCGAGTGTACTGCTGCGCATCCACAATGGGCGCAATGATCTGCCGAGAAAACGCTACACAAAGCAACAGAATGGGAATCGCCAACAGGCCAAATCCCACAATTACGGTACTGACCAGTTGTTGGCGTTCTGATTCGTTGCGAGTGCGATAATAGAAGCGAGTCATCGCGTCGGAAACGTTTAGCGATAACACCATCACGACGAGCGCCGTAATTTGATCTACCAAAGACATCACACCGTATTCGTCTGGTGTAATGTAGCGAGTGTAGATGGGAATGAGCAGAAAACCAACAATTTTGGAAAACGCAGGTCCAATCATATAGATCAAGGAATGACGGCCCACGGACTGGACTTCCGCGCGTAGCGTATCTTTCGTTTTGATTGGTTCGCTGATGGCTGGTTGCGTCTCAGTTGCCATGCATCAGTTCCCGATAAAACGTTTCGAACCGACGTACCATGGCCTCCAAAGAATATCGATCCGCCACTGACGCTCGACCGTGTCGTCCCAGCCGTTCTGCCAAATCCGGTTCGGCCGTCAAACGAAGCAGGCTATCCGACAATGCGGCGGCGTCGCCCACCGGAAACAGCAATCCGTTATCTTCGTGACGAACCAACTCTCGATTCCCTGGCACGTCCGACACCACGGTCGCTCGGCCCGCCGCCAGATACTCCAAAATAGAATGAGACAGTCCTTCGGATTCGGATGTCAGCGTCGAGATGTGCATGTTCTTCAGAAAACCCGGCACATCGTCCAGCGGCCCATGAAAATGCACGCAATCTTGCAGGCGGTGTTCTTGAGTGCGTGATTTCAGTTGCTCCAATAACGGTCCGTCACCGGCAAAATGATATTCCAAATCAAAATTTGTCTTTTGCGAACGAATCAAACTTGCCGCTTGCAGTAATGTCTCTGGCCGCTTCACGCTCCGAAGATTGCACACCATGCCAATTCGAATCGGCGTTGAATTTGGCGAGGGTGCGGTGCGTGGCATGCGGAGCGGATCGATTTCTAACAGTTTGTCCATTGGAATGCCGTTTTCCAATGTAATGATATTCCGAGACCATTCTTGCTGCATTGCCGCGTGAGCACTGGCTTGGCTGTTGGCCACAGTGACATCAATCCACGGTCGCAGGCCACGATGCAGCCACAAGTGCTTGCGGCCCAGCCAATAGCCTGTATCAAATTTGCTTTGGACTACAAACCTAGTCCTCGCGAACCGAGCAATCGGCGCGGCAAAGTAGGCTGGGTCGGCATGATGAACTTGCACGACATCCATTTTGTGCGTGCGCAGAAATCGATAGAACGAACTCGCCGACTTCAAGCCATGCCGGCTGCGCATGCGCTGCATGCCCAAACAAAGAGACGGACAATTGGAAGGGAGCAAGCGTCGAGATGTTTCGTTGTGACCATCCAGCAGACACAAATGGGGAAACACGTAACGGCGGTCCAAATGCTGGATCAAACGCAGAATCCACAATTCCGTTCCTGCGGGCAGCAGGTTTTCAATCACAAAGCAGATTCGGACCGGGCGACCAACGGTTGGCCCAGATGTGGTCGCGAGTCGTTCGTCAGTTTCCAGCACGGACCTGCTCCAACCGAGGTGCTTGCGCGGTGCGAAACCAACCGCAAATCCATTCTCGCCACAAACCAAAGCCGGCTCCAAAGTGAATGCTCAGAAAGACCAACGGTAGCCA
>JAGQOZ010000020.1 GCA_020426955.1 Planctomycetales bacterium | reverse complement strand
TGCGCTGGGCGCCATTCTGTTGCCGATTCTGTTGCTGGTCATGATTCACTTGGTCCGAGCGATTCGGTTGAGTCGCTGGTTGCGTTCGCCACTGAAGCGAATCGGCGAAAAGTTGGACCAATCGGCAGATCGGCAACGCTGGATCGCTTGGCCTATTCTGTTGGTGCTGCTGTGTTTTTGTACTTTCGTTCGAGCCTATAACGTCGACTTCCAGACGCTCGACGACGACGAATATGCGTCCGTCCAAGCGGCGTTGGCGGTGGCGGAAACGGGCACGCCCATCTATCCCAATGACATTTACTATTCGCGCAGTCCGCTGCATCATTACTTGGCGGGCGCTACGGTGTGGCTGTTGGGCGGGAATGTGTGGGTGTTGCGAATGGGCCCGATTCTGTTAGGCGTTGGCACTGGTTGGGTGATGTATCTGATTGGTTCGCAGATCTTGGGTTCTCGCTGGGTGGGCTTGGGCGCGCTGCTAGTCTATTCGCTGCATCCGTTTTTGATTTTCAGTAGCCATATCGCTCGGTTCTATCAACAGCAGCAATTCTTTGCGGTATTGGTGTTTTACTTTTTCTACTTCGGATTCGTGAAATGGGGACGGCCGTTTCATCGTTACGCTACGATTTGGGCGTTTTCTGCGGCCATTCAAAGTCAAGAAATCAGCGCCGTGTTGGGGCTTTCCATGTTGCTGGGATTCGTCGCGTTTTCTCATTTCGTCAAGACCAGCGAAATCATCAAACTGGCGATTCACGCGGCCTGTTTGATTGGCTGTTTGGCGGTAGATTTTGCTGCCTTCCAGCTGATCTGTTTAACTCGTTTGGAAGGCGTATCACCAAACGTCGAAGCGTCCGTCAAGCCGAACTTTACCTATGCCTTGAATTTGTTGGCGATGTTGGTGACGTATGGCCGAGTGCATTTGACGTTGTCCGTGTTTGTGTTGATCGGCATTGCTTATGGCGTGAAGCGACGCGACAAGGGATTCTTGTTCTTGGCCTTGATGGCGTTTTCTGGAATCTTGTTTGCGGTGACGTTTATTACCGGTGTCAGTTTGCGTTATCAATATTGGATCATTGCGCCGTGGATCCTCATGTCGGTTTACGGTTTGGCTGCGCTGTGCCAAACATTGGGACGGTTGCAGCGAGACGCTAGTTCGTTAGCGAATTTGAAAATTTTTTCCGCTACGGTGCTGACCGCTGTGTTATTGCTGTCGTTTTCTCCGTGGCGTATTGTCGGTTCGTACCACGTGAAAATCTTGGGGGATGCTACCGGAGCCATGCAATACGTGGCGGCCAATCTGCGACCCGGTGACAAAGTCGGCGCCACTGAACCTCATCCGCATGCGGCACTGTTGGAAACGGGACGAAGTGATTTCGATATAGCGTTTCCGTTGCTGTGGGATTTCACACACAAGGACGAACAAGGTTATACGCTGGACCGCAACGGTGGCGCTCGAGTGATCGGTTCGATGGCGGACTTGCAGCTGGCGTGTGCCAACCACGATCGCATCTTCTTTTGCATCAATCGCGAAAAGTTTCGTTCACGAGGTAAAAACATCCGCTGGGAATACCCTTCGGCGCGAGCGGAATTGTTTTTTCGTGAAAACTGCATGCTGGTGCATCGCAGTTATCTGTGGAACGTCTATTTGTGGGACAAGAATCGCGGGACGTATGAAGCGTTCCGGTCGGAATCGCCTTAGTTTTTTTCGTTCCATGTCAGGTGCGGACTCTGGTCGTGCAAGATGGATTGGGTAGCTGTCTTCTGGCATTCGCAAATGCTATGCTGTGAGCTTGCAGCGTGTACCTGAGCGAGGCTCATCCGTAGCGATATCTAGGAGAATGATCATGGCGAAGCAGAAAACGCAGCCATCACGACGTCAGTTTCTGGAGGCTGTTTCTATTGGCACGGCGGCGACGATGGCGCCCACTATTATTCCTGCGTCGGCGCTCGGACGCGACGGTGCGGTGGCGCCCAGCGAACGAATTGTCGTGGGCGGCATCGGCATTGGGAACCGAGGCGGGTATGACTTGGGCTGCTTTCTGCAACAGCAGGACGTGCAATTCGTGGCCGTTGCTGATATCAAGCAAAAGCGTCGTGACGAAGTGAAAAAGATTGTCGACACGCACCACGGTAACGAACAATGTAAGACGTACCGTGACTTTCGTGAACTGCTAGATCGCAGTGACATTGACGCCGTCCTGATTGCGACGGGGCCAAACTGGCACGCCACAGCTGCGATGACCGCGGCCAAAGCAGGGAAGGACATGTATTGCGAAAAACCTGTCACCAAAAACATCAGCCAAAGCTTGATATTGGCCGACACAATGCGTCGAACTGGACGCGTCTTTCAGGCCGGAACTCAACGCCGCAATTTGCCACATTTCGCTTTTGCCTGCGAATTGGCCCGCACCGGAAAACTCGGAAAACTTAAGAAGGTATTTGCACATCCAGCCGGGATGCAAGCGCTGATGAGTGGCTGGCTGGCACCTGAAACTGAACCCGACAAGGACGTGGTTGATTGGGACATGTATCTAGGGCCAGCGGCATGGCGTCCATACAATAAGGCGCTCTTGGACGGCTTCAACTTTGAAAAAGGCGGCGGATTTGTGGGTGCCTTTAACGGTGGAGGTGTGTTGGAGTGGGGTTCGCACTGCGTTGACTTGTGCCAATGGGCTGTCAACGATTGTCTGCCGCCGGTCGAATACAACACCAAGAAAGATGGACAACTGATGGCCAGATACGAAGACGGCACGCAATTGATCTTTCGTGAAACCGGTTGGATTCCGCTCGGTTCTTGCCCCGTGCGATTTGAAGGAGAAACCGGGTGGGTCGAAGCAGGTGACAGCGGCAAAATCGTGCTCAGTTCGCCCGAATTACTGGCCGGCCGAGATGTCGCCGAAATCGGCGGCTATCCGGCGACGTTTCACGTACGAGATTTCCTGGACTGCGTGAAAACTCGTCGACAGCCGAAAGGAAACGCTCAGGCAGCCTGCAATGCACATATCGCCTGCCACGCAGCCAACATTGCGTTGTTGCTGGATCGCCAAGTCAAGTACGACAATGTAACCAACATGTTTATTGACGACGACGAAGCGAATCGTCTCAGGTCTGAAGCACTGCGCGAACCGTGGAGACTGTAACGTGATTCGACAACAAACCAACCCTCTTGACCAAGACGGACTCGATATTATGTTTCGCTCTAATCTCCATTTCTGTGTTCGAATTTTCTTCATTGCTGTCGTCGCGTTGTGCTTGCCGTGGGCCACTCTATCCAGCAGAGCACAAACAGATGCGTCATCAGAACAGGAGTCCGAATTATTGGATCTCCTTCGTTCGGAAGCTGCCGCTGCAGAAAAAGCAATCGCCTGTAAAAAGCTGGCTATCTATGGTTCGGATGCGGCAGTACCGGAATTGGCAAAACTACTACCTGATCCGCAATTGTCATCGTGGGCCAGAATTCCTTTGGAGGTCATTCCGGGCGACGCACCCGATAAGGCGTTGCGAACTGCTGCGGAAACATTGGACGGAAAATTGCTAGTAGGCGTCATCAATTCCATCAGTTTCCGTCGAGATGCGCAGGCGGTGGATTTGTTGATTACCAAACTTGAAGATGCGGACCTCGAAGTCGCGTCTGCAGCTGCCGTGGCGTTGGGAAACATTGGTGATGCTTCGGCTATTCAGGCGTTGCAGCACTCTTTGTCGCACGCCTCGGACAACCTGCGTTCGCCTCTTGCCGAAGGGTGTGTTTTGGCCGCAGAACGGTTGCATCAGAGCGGAGATGCCAACGCTGCAGCCGATCTGTACGATCTGGTTCGAACATCCAAGGTGCCTCAGCAGCGATTGATTGAGGCAACTCGAGGAGCAATCCTGGCGCGAAATCAGGATGGAATTCCGCTGTTGTTCGAGGCGTTTCGATCGACAGACAAAGAAATGTTTCAGTTGGCGCTAAGCACCGTGCGCGAATTTCCCGGCAGCCAGGTCGATCAAGAATTGGCCGCCGAGTTGAAGCGAACGACTCCGGAACGCGCCGCATTGATTGTCCAAGCCATGGCGGATCGTCCGGAAACGGTTTCTCTGCCTGATGTGTTGCAGGCGGCTGAAACAGGCGACAAACGTGTGCGACTTTCCGCCATGGAGGCACTGCAACGCATTGGTGATAATTCGTGCTTGGCAACGTTATTGAAAATTGCCACGGACAAAGACGCGGACCTTGCTTCGGCCGCACAAGAGTCCATTGCCGTGCTTCCGGGCGAACGTGTCGATCAGGAAATTCGCCAGGCGCTGTCCATTTCGAAAGATAGTCAACGGATCGTTTTGTTGAAACTAATCGGCGAACGTCGAATTGATGCCGTGGACGACGTTATTCAATCTTTGGGTAGTCCCGCGCCATCGGAACGTCACGCCGCATTTTTTGCTTTGGGAGAAACGGTGGCACTGCCGAAATTGTCCGTGCTCATTGCGCAAGCTGTTCGGCCAAGCTACCCCGACGATGCCGCGGTGGCCCAACAAGCTCTACAAACGGCCTGCGTACGAATGCCCGACCGCGAAGCCTGTGCCGCCGAATTAGCGGCCGCGCTGAAGAAGGCTCCCGCTACGGCCAAGACGATGCTGCTGGAGACAGTGGCAGCGGTTGGCGGACAGACTGCGTTGGACACGCTGGCGACCGCTGCCAACAGTGCCGATTCCCAGCTTCAAGATGACGGAAGCCGTTTGCTTGGAACTTGGAACAACCTTGCCGCGGCGCCGGTGTTATTGGAATTGGCCAAGTCCGCACCCGAAGAAAAATATCGAGTTCGCGCGCTGCGAGGCTATTTGGGACTCGCGCGTAAATTTTCGATGCCCGACCAACAACGCGCCGAAATGTGTCAAAACGCTTTCGATCTGACTCGGCGAACGTCCGAACGCAAGCTGGCCCTGGAAGTCCTCAAAATTCATCCCAGCGCTGCCGGATTGGAAATGGCGGTTCAAGCCATGAAGCTTCCCGAACTGAAAACGGACGCGACAACCGCCGTTGTCACTATTTCACAAGGCTTAAAGGGAGTCGACCTTCAGCAGTTGTTGTTGGATGCCGGACTGGAAAAGGTGCAACTGGAAATTGTGAAGGCGGAGTATGGGGCCGGTTCCCAGCTGCGAGATGTTACTAATGTGTTGCGACAGCAGAACGTTGGCCTGCCGTTGATCGCTCTATCCGGACCTTACAACGCTAGTTTTGGCGGCGATCCGGCTCCGGGTGTGGCCAAGCAATTGCGAATTCGATATCGCATCAATGGCAAAAACGCCGAAGCATCTTTCGCCGAAAATTCGCCGATCCTGTTGCCAACGCCGGAATAATAAATTGCCGAACTTTACCGACATGGATCGACGAGTTCATGCTGGTACGGCGGGCAATTTTTTTGTCGAATACGTGACGAATCCCAAATGATCTCAGTCGTTCGGGATTCGTTGTCGTTTTACTTTTTTGTGAAACGAATCGGTTCGTGGTCATTCGAATAAATCGTATTGACTATGGGACCGACTTTGTCGTTAGTTCTTTCAGTTTACCGTAGACGACCGGATCATCTTGTTCGCCCGCGAATTCAAACGGAAATCGTTGGTTCTGCTTTTCGTGCATGAACCCCCACGAGGCGCCGTTTCGAACACTCAGTTCCAACGCTCGGGCCCCGTCGGCGCCGACTTTATCGTCTTCATTGCAAACAATGGGCTTTCCAAACTTTTGCAGTGCGGCAATTCGGTCAGGAATTTTTGGCAGCGGAGTGTTGTTGTAGTGCACCAGCAAAAAGTCACAGACGCGGGCCACGCCTTCGTCAACACCACCGCCACCTCCCCCGCTGGTCGACACCAACAGCTGCGGATGGGTCTTCTTGGCCAACCGGATTAGTTCGATTTGGCCTTCAGTCGTTTTAAAAATCTGAAAATCGAACCCGCCGTGTCCGTATTCGTTGGTTACTTCCAGGACGACATTGGTAAACTGACACTTCTGAATCCACCGCACCACGGCAACCAACGCGGTTCGAATGGCCGCTTCATCTTGAAACTGTTGATCTTGTCGCTGATAGAAACAACCGAGTATGACGGCCAGACCCTGTTGGTCACAAGCGCGAATCACACGTTCGACTCGCCGCACATATTCGGTTCGCAATTCGCCGTTGGCCGTAAACGCGGAATTGATGGCGCCTTCGTAACCAGGCATGCCACCTTGCAGGCACAGCGTAAAGGCATTGACACCTTGCGATTTGTATTCGGGGATTTTGGCAATGAACTGGTTCGTATTGGCCTCCGGATCAAAATCAATACGGCCCAAGTCCTCGAATGTGCAATTCACCATCCGCACGTTCATTAGCAGGCCCTCCGCTGGCGTGCCGGAATTGATCGCCGAATCACCCAGCATCCAGCGGCCTTCGCGAATTATGACGCGAGTCTCGTTTGCCAGTGTGGCCTGACTGGATGCCAACGTAATAGCCATGGCGACTAGCCATTTAAGGCCAAGAAACGACGTTGAATCTTTTCTCATTTCGTTTTCACCGATTCGATTTTCTCTGCGAGAACGCGTCGGATTGCGAAGTTTTAGAACACTACCAGCATTCGTAACACTGGTCTATCAGAATCGCTTGGCTTTGCTCAGTGCGTCGTCCATGGAATGAGTATTTCGCCGTGCTGCATTCAAGCATTGCTGTCGCCGCTATCGGGGCTCGGCTTGCGATTGTCAAGTAAAAAGTGGCTCGGTACAATCTCCGCCCGTCTGCTCGCGAATCGTAATCCATGAACTGATCAATGTTTAGGTCGTTTGCGGCGCGACGCAGCGGAACAAAAAGACTTATTCCCTTCTGTGAAGTAATCTAGAACGAACCTCGTCTTGATTCGACCGTTGGCTGTCCATTGCCTGTTGCTTTTTGGTGTCGCTGCCATCGTCGCGACGCACCGCTCGGCGTACGCGCAGCCTGGTTCGAGCCGCACTGTGGGTGTCACCGCCAACGATCACGCGAATATGCCGGAGACGTCAGACCAGCTCGTGCCGATGGACCTGCATACTCTGCAAGCGATGGTGCTACGTTCTAATACGGATGTCCTGGTGCGACAACAGGATGTCAGTTTGGCACGCGAGCAAATCGGGATTGAACGAGCGGCGTTTGATCCGAATTTCTTCGGTCGCTGGAATGGGCAGCGAGGTGCTACGCCGTCCGCGCAAAGCTCTGAACGACCGCTGGGGCCGAAGAACACGGGTGACGCACAGTTTGCCATTGCCAAGCGAACGCAACGAGGCACGCGCGTCGAACTGGGCGGCAACTATCAGATGTTGCGCAGCGAATCGACCGGAAGTTTACTCAATCCGGAACATCAAACCTTTGGCTATCTGTCTGTGACCAAGCCTTTGCTACGAGGTGCGGGGCTGTTCTACAACCGAGGCAACATTATGCTGGCGTCGCAATTCCAAGAAATCACTGACCAGCGCTGGCAGCGTCTGGTCTTGGAACGCCTGCAAGAAGCCGAAGCGTTGTACTGGCAGTTCTTCCTGCGTCATGAAAATTGGCGAGACTTAGACGCCATTTTCGTGCTGGCAGATCAGCTGGAACAATACGCCAAGCTTTCGTTCGAAAAAGGGCTGACGTCCGAACTGGAGTACGCTCGAGCACGCGCGGTTGTCGCCAGCCGAAAAATGCGACTCTTGGATGCGGCCAATCAAGCGATCCTGGCAGAAAACGACCTCAAGGCTGTTTCGAATCATCAAGACGCCACCGTGGGACCAACGGAAGTTTGGATTCCTCGTGAGCGTCCTGTTGTACTGCAAACGGAATTCGTACCCGAAGACGAGATCTTTACCGGACTGCAAAATCGATCGGACTTTCAAGCGGCGATCGTTTCGCTGCAACGTCAAAAAGTGCAAGTCGAATTGGCCAAACGTAATTTGCGTCCCTTTCTGGATTTGGAGGCCGGGCTTTCCAGCCGATCGTTAGGTGGCGGCGATGCGGAAGTGCGTGATTCCGACGGCAATCCCGTGCTCAGTCCGTACCTGGGCAGCATTGGTGATGCACTTCAGCGAATGACTTGGCGAGACGGAGCCGTGTGGAACGTCGGTGTGATAGTGCGGTTTCCTTATGCCTATCGTGAAGAACGTTCCATCGTGCGGCAACGCTTGGCGGTGGTACGCCAGGAAATGGAAACGATGATTCGAATTGAACGCAATATCATTCGCGAAGTTCGTACGGCATTGCGTTTGATCGAAAATGGTTTCTTGCGAGTCGAACAAGCTAGAATTCAACGCGAAATGACCCAGACCGTTTACGACAAAGTGTTCGAAGCGATGAAGTTGGGCGAAGCCGACATCAAACGCGTCGTCGATGCGTTGGACGAATTGGCCGAAGCTAAAATCGAAGAAAACCGTGCTGTCACGGAATACATTCAATACTTGACCGGTCTTGAACGAGCCAACGGCACGTATCTAACCAACCGAGGCTTTTCGCTGGCGGAATTGCCGTGAAGCGTTCCCAGCGGTGTCACCATAGTCGCAGCTCGCCGAGATTCGCTAGTTCTGGTGGCAGCTTCTGTTTCCGAGCGGCGTGAGCGCGGTAGAGGGCATCGAGCGTCCGCCACTCGTTCGACCTCATTCGCATTCGTTCAGCGAATTTCATCGGGCTCGGAGACGACTTCATCAAGTAGTCTAGTCAATTTCAAATTGCTGGCGTGATGTCGAATGGCCAATTGTTGTTGGCGGTCGCAGTTTCGAAACATGCTCCGGAAATCTCGTCGACTACGCAGACTTCCTTTGTCAATCCAAACCAACTTTGAAATCGCGGCGTCGGTTCGCGAAACTACCGGCAGGAAAACTCCGTCAAACAGTTCCAGCGTTTCCGACCGCTTTAGCTCGCCTGGAATGAGTTCTCGAGCGTAGATATCTAATTTCAAACTTTCGACCTTGTCTAGAAGTTGGAATAGCTCGCCCGCCTGTACTGCTCGCCGCACAACCGATTCAGTGAAAAGAAAATCTGACACAGCAAGGTGCGTCACTAAGTCATCTATTCGAACCTTCGCGATTTCAGGCGACACGACAATGTCGATGTCTTGGGTTAGTCGCGGTTCGCCGTACGCCGAACTGACGGAACCACCTGTCAAGTGAAATGGGAGCTGAAGTGACTCGGCAATGGCGACAAACTTTAGAATCGTTCGCTCAAAAGCTTCAACGGGAAACACTGGCCAAATACTCCTTAATTAGCTTGACGACTTCTGGTTCTCGTTCATACAGCTTCATTGCAACGTGCCATTTAACTTCTTCATCCGAAAGACTTGGGGCGGCATTACGGAGCCGCCTTGCCATCTGCTGACGAGTCCACGCGAACATTGCTGCGCTTCGCGATACTTTTTCGGCAGGCGACATTGCTTTCCAACGTCGTTCGTATTCAAGATCGATTTCTGATGCGGTCACCGTCATTGCTCCGTTTTGATTCGTCAGCCAGTATAGACAATTGATGCCATAGGACGAAACTACAGAACACCGATGATCCATGCGCTGTTCCGTTTGTGCGATAGGATCTTGCGCGGCCAGGTCTGGCCGCGCGATTCAACTGGTCGTTGAGGTGGCAGTCGCCGCTTGTATGACGCTGATCAGTTTGGCTTTGTCGATCGGTTTGGCTGCATAGTCGTCGCAGCCCGCGGCCAGGCAGCGTTCACGATCACCACTCATGGCGTTGGCGGTCAAAGCAATAATGTAGCCCTGATAGCCGTCGTCACGGAGTTGACCAGTTGCTTGGTAGCCGTCCAGGACCGGCATTTGCATGTCCATGATCACTACATCGTAGGCATTTCCAGAGGCTATTTGATCACGCACAGCGTCGACCGCCAATTGTCCGTTTTCCACTACATCAACAGCGGCGCCGGCCTTCGTCAACACAAACGAAATCAAGCGTTGGTTGTCCAAACCGTCTTCGGCCAGCAGAATGCGGCACGACGCCAAAGGCAAAGTGGCATGCGTGTTACCGTGAACTTGCGATTGGTCCGAACGTCGACGAACGGCTTCGCGAGGCAGACTTACCATGCGTACGTCTGGAGCGAACGTGGCGGGCAGGCGGATCGTGAATTCGCTGCCGACGTTTGGCTGGCTGGTAACGTGAATCGTGCCGTCGAGTAATTCGCACAATCGTTTGGAAATGGAAAGGCCCAGACCCGTGCCGCCAAACCGCCGAGTTGTTGATGAGTCGGCTTGCGTGAATGGTTCGAACAATCGTTGCTGGTGTTCTGGAGAAATACCAACGCCGGTGTCGGTGATGACGAATGACAACCTTTGTTGCGAATCCAAACCAACCGACAGGCATACTCGTCCTTGACTGGTGAACTTAATTGCGTTGCCGACAATGTTGAGCAAGATCTGCTTTAGGCGGCGAGCGTCGCATTGAATTAGCGTTGGGACTCTAGTTTCAAAACGCACGTCGAACGCGACCCCTTTGGTGTTAGCTTTCACCAGTAACAGCGAACGGACTTCTTCGATAATCTCGGGCAAGTCACAATCGGATATGTCAAGTTCCAGTCGGTTCGCTTCAATCTTGGACAGGTCCAAAATGTCGTTGACCAAATCCAACAAGTGGTTTCCGTTGCGGCGAATGGTGTGCAATGCGTCGCGACGTTCGTCGATGGTCAATTGCGGCGAATTCGATTCCAAGACGTCGGCAAAACCCAAGATCGCGGTTAACGGCGTGCGCAGTTCATGGCTCATGTTTGCCAAGAATGTACTCTTGGAACGGTTGGCCAGTTCAGCGGACTCTTTGGCCTCCCGCAATTGTTGTTCGATCAGTTTTGCCGCTGTGGTTTCGTGGCCATATAGATTGAAACACTGACGACCGAACACAGGCGTCACGGAAAATTCGTAGGCGCGGTTTCCGACACATGTTGGAAATTGTTGCGGCCGACATTTCTCGAACGCCGGTTCCAATTTGGCCAAGACGGCATCCGGAACTGCTTGTCCGACGGTGGTTTGCCACTGGTGCAACAGAAAGTCGGCCGAACGATTGGCATACACAATGGTTCCGGAACGGTCGATCTGCAAAATGGGATTGGTACTTTCAGCCGTCAGTCGAGCGATATTGGTGACTCGCGATTCCAGGTGTTTGATGTCGGAGACGTCGTCCAATGCAATAATGATGAATTTGCCCTGCCCGGAATCGACTCGCTTTAAGTTGCCCTGAAAATGGAGCGTTTCGATTTGCGTGCGAATATCCAGTTTCGACTTCCAGGCGTCACGCTGGCCGGCGACAATTTCGCGAATCGGCTTTTCCAAACAGTTCAACGGGTGCGGTGCGTTCATGATATCCAGAACGTTGTCGCCAATCGGGAATGTGCTTGATCGGTTCTGCCAGAATTCTTGCCAGGCCTGATTGACGCACTGGATCGTGCCGTCGTGGGAGGTGACTAAGACCAAGGAATCCAATGCCGATAGTAGTGCCGACAAGAAAGGTTCGGTAGAAGCCGGTGCCACGAAATTCATGTGCCATCCCCCGTTGTAAAGTGGAGTTCGTGCAGCGGAGTGGTGGGAGTAGAATTGAGGCGTTCGTCTGGATCGACCTGGTAGAACGTGTCACTGGACAACGAAATCAAGTCGGTGATGCATTGTTGCATCGAAGCTTCGTCGTCTGGGGCAAGGTCATCAACCGAAACGACAATCTGGGATGCGTTGGAGTCCTGTACGGATTCAAGCGTGGCTTCAATTTGGTCGAAGCGGACCACTTGGTTTCGTCCTTGCCGTTTGGCAACGTACAGGCATTTGTCGGCTTGTTCGATCATGGCTTCTTCGGTTTCGGCACCCAAATCGGCATCGGAAACGCCAAAGCTGGCCGTCACTTTCAGGCCCCCTTCAAAATCTAAAGCCTCAATGATTTTGCGAAAGCGTTCGCCGGCCAAATAGCCAGCCGAGACGTCGACGTGAGGCAACAAAATGCAGAATTCTTCTCCACCGTAGCGGCAGATATAGTCGGTTTCTCGAATGGCGTCTTGCATCACTTCGGCAACCCGGCGCAGCACTTCATCGCCCATGGCGTGGCCGTGGTTGTCGTTGATGGACTTGAAATGATCGACGTCCAGCATGATGCAGCTGAGCGGATGTTTGTAGCGGCGCTGAGATTTCCAGTATTCGCCAAAATGAGCGAAAAATGCGCGGCGATTCAAACAGCCGGTCAATGGGTCTCGAGTGGCCAGGAAGTTCAGCTTTTCGTTTTGTTTGCTGATTTCTGCTCGAGAAGCTTCCAGTGTTTCCAGAGTTTCTTCCAGTTGGCGTTGTTTTTCTTCTTGAGCGGTGATGTTGTCTAGGCTGATCAGCGTGCCTTGGAATTCGCCGTTGTCATCGGTAATGGGAGACTGATTGCACAGGAACGATTTGATCTTGTCGTCAATGGTGATCCGGACGACCGATGACGATTTGGGAATCTGTGCGGCATTGGTCCAATCGAATGGCAGCGGAGTTGTCTCGTTGTCAGAAATCCATGGCAGCGATTGCAGGCGTTTTCCTTGAACCTGGCGATGGGAGGTCTCAAACGTTTCCAAGAACGCTTGATTTACCAGCGTTATATTCTTGTTCTTGTCCAGAATGATGATCGATTCAGCCAATGTGTCTAAAGCCGAACGGACTCGAGTTGGCACGACGGAAGTTGGGTCTAGATGTCGGAGATAGCGGCGCAGGAACAGATAGAACAGGACGAAGTTGACCAGCGAAGCGACCAATGAAACTTGAATGGAAGGGAGTTGGAAGACGGCCAAGAGACCGGTGGCATAAAGTGGTTCAAAGCAAATTTCTACTCGGCCCCAACTTTCGCGATCCTTCACAATGGGAACGTAAATGCAGTTTTTGGCTTCGCGTTTGCTGCGTCGTTTCCAGAGTTCGTTGTGAAGTTGGGTCTGGTAAACCAACTGTCCCTGGGGATTGCGCACGCCAGCGGACAGCACCGTTGCGTCGCGGTCAGCCAGCGACTCTAAACACGTCCGCACTCCATTGAAATCGTCTCGACTGACAAACTGCGAACATGCAACGCCGACCGATTCGCACATGCGAGCTCGAACTTCCATCAAGTCTTGATGGTCTTCATGAAACAGGCCAAAGACACGCAGGCACAGCAGGACCGTGGCCGACGACATCGCCAGAGCGAAGGCAATTCGAAGGGTGGTGGGAATTCGGATCATGGTTCCGTCTTTCTTGCGGTGTTGGAAGCGATGTCTGCTAGTGATTCCGACGTCGCGTTGTCGTTGGCATAGCTTCCTCGATTCGCCTGCAGCACAGGCAGCGGGTCCAGTGTGGCCCAAGTAGGTACGGATGACATGAGGTGAGTGACCAAGACGGTGCTACGTACGGCCAAGGCTACCTGGACTGCCGAAAATCCAGTGGCAAACACCACGGCCGTGCCGACGACCACTTCGGGCATGTCAGTGGCAGTCAACATCTCTTGGGTCAACTGGTCTAGTTCTTCTGCCAGGAGTTGACTGTCAAAGATGGTTTCGTGCGTCGTTGTTTGAAAGGCTTCTACGTATGTAGTCGACGGTGAAGTAAACGACGCCATTCGTGTGGTGGTATCTTCCTGCGCGGCGTCCAGTGTGGAACGTTCTTTTGACTTGGCAAGTTCGGCTGTTGGTAAGGATCTGGGTTGTCGATTTTCTGTGTCGGTATTGGCGGTGGCAGCTTCGCGACGAACCAACTGTTTTGCCTGTTGCGCTGCGTCTTCTCGAGCGGCGATGGCGGCGGCTTTCTGAGCAGGCGAAAGTCCTGAATTGTCCGAATCACGGTCGTTGCTGAGCGAACCAGCACCGTCCACCGTCAGACCCGCCAAGTCACTAGCCGAAAACGCATCGTCCACGGAACGACTATTCGAATGGGCCGTGCCAGATGAGGTGCCGACGCTGGTGGTCTTGGACGAATTCGATTCGCTACCGTTCTGCGTCGACGAGGACGAATTGGACGAACTGGTTTGTTCTAATTCAATCGAGTCTGCTTGGGGATTCCCCACTACAGGTGCGGTCGTGGGATTCCAAGCTGAGTTTGCCGTAGAGGAAGGTGGCGAATAGGTGTTAGGCGAAGCTAGATCGCCTGGACTATTACTTTGTAAAGACGACGACACGTTGGAGGCGGAATCGTAGGTAAGCGAATTCGGCGTGTTTGCGTCGGGTGATGTTACGTTGTCCCCAGTTGTCTGGTCCGTTTCCGTCGAGCCCGTATTGGAATCGGGATTGGTAGTGGAACCGTCTCGCTCGTCACCACTGTCCGTTGAACCCTCTGACGGACCTGGATTTTCATTCGGTTCGTCAGTCGTTGGTGTATCGTCCGTCGGCACAACAACGGGGGCCGAGACTTGAATGGCAAATTCGCTATTCGTCACCAAAACATCGCCGTTGGTTTCTTGCGCTTCCGCTTGAACGGAAACTGTAAACTGTCCGACGGTCGGTGTTTTTGCGATCAAACCAATCAAATCCGATTCGGTCAACTGCCAAGTGGTGGCGTCCAACTGGAGTCCGGCGGATAGGACCGAATCGGGCGGAAGACCGGTCAGGTAAATCGTCTGCGTTTCCGAACCATCTTGGTCCAACAGCCGCGACTGAATGTCTAGTTGGATGGAACGGTCGGCCTCTCCTGCCGCGTTGTTAGTAATCAGCTGCACACCATCGGCAACCGGTTGGATGTGGTAGTCCACGGGAACGCGAGTGGTCGCCTCTGACTCAGCGGAATCGATGCTGGTGACTTTCAGTTCAAGTGAAAAGTCGCCGCCGATATCTTCCGGAGGCACGATCGTCAGATTGCTCAGATCCCAGTCGCTAAGGTTTACGGAATGGTGCACCGCATTGGCATCAAATTGATTCGAACCATCGGAAAGCTGGGCACCGATGGGAAGTCCTGATAGCTGGATGTGCACAGATTCACTGCCGTCTACGTCGATCGCTTTCGCCACGAATGAAAATGAACTGGCTTGGTCTTCTCGCGTGGTGATGGGCTGCACGCTGACCAGCGGTGGGTCTGCCACGGGCAGAATCTGCATGCGAACGGTATGTCTGGGGCCGGGACGAGTGACTTTGTCCAGGATCAGCGAACCGGTGGCGACGTCCAGTAATTTGATACCATTAATTGAAATGGAGGCGGCAGGCGTAGGGCCAAACAAGAGCGGTGCGAATTGGATGGCATGGATGTCTGACGCCTTTGTGAACCGAAAGGTGAGTGTGTTGTCTGCTGTCGATTCCAAAATAGGTGACGTAAGTTCGTCCGCAATCAGCACCTTTCCGTTGTCCAGCTGGACATGCAAATCTGCATCCGAGGTTGCCAAGTCGACAAGGTGAAATTGAAATGCATATTCTTGTCCGTCTACCAACGCAGGGCTGAATTGTTCCAAGCTAAGCCAAGGCAGCCACGTTTCCAGATCACCGGAGATGATGTCTTGGTTCACTCCGTCAACGAAGGGTGCGTTGATGGCCGGGACTTGATATCGGTAGGAGAATGAGTCTTCGCCCGCGTAGTCTGGGTCGGGCTGATAGGCAAGTCCACCATCGGCGAATAATCGCAAATCGCCGTGGGATGGTGGTTCGTCCAATGTAATGCGGTCGGCCAGGTTTTCGCCAAATTTGGCTGGCACCCAATCAACGACAAGCGGTTCGTCTTCTTGTGTGGTTAGGTTCGAATTAGATTGAATCAGCGAATCAAACGTAACTTGCTGATCCGAGAAACGAATTGCATCCGTCGAACCAGAAACCAGAAACGTGGGAAGGGACGAGTCATTCGGAATAATGTGAACACCGTAGGCATCCGTGGTAATCAACGCGTTCCCAGATTCAAACGGCAATTCCAATAGATCGAATCCAGGACCGCCTTCAATTCGCACGAACGCCGGATCGTTTCCTAAATCGGCTGGTGGAACGAAAAGGTCGTTGCCGTCGCCACCGAGAACAAGCTGTTCGACATATACTTCCGTGCCATCTACGGTCTTGAGACTGGACCGCAGCGAGATGGGACGATGGTCGACCGGGCCGAGTAGACGAATCAATGCGTATTGGTTGAACGGGACTTCCCAAGTTTGCTGATCGGTACGCTCTGCGTCGGCCACAGCAAATGATGACGGCAAATCGGATAACTCCAGCGTTGCAAATGCGGTTGTGCTCTCGTCAGTTGCGTACTGATATTCGAATTTCGTGTAGGTGGAAATGGCCGTGCGCAGCTGGAGCTGGCGGCCGCGGATCAGTGGATCATCCGAGATCCAAGACACGGAAACCGAATCGTCCGTGGCCGCATGAATCTGTGCAAAAGCGGGGTGGACAGACGCGTCGTCGTTCAGCTGTGTGATGCCGATGGGCAGGGAATCGGCGCCAAGATGAATGGCGAACAAAGACAATCCAGTGTCGGTTTGGTCAAAGTACGTAAGCCAAAATGTTCCGGATTCTGTTTGGGCAATCCGCAATGGATGCGCAAACGGAATATCGCTTGTTTCCGTGACAAAGGACTGTGACACTAAATTCAGATTTGCGTCATAACGGTCCAGCCACAGCTGGGACGACGTTTCCGTTTGTTCGGAACGGACCAATACGGTGTGCGACGTGCCTGCGTCGAACCAATGCGCTGGCCTCGAGATCGAATCACCGACTTCAAGCAGGGAACTCTGCGCCACTCCGTCTTGATCGAACAACGCCAAAAAAGACGAAGCCTCGGGATCCGTAGGGCGCGTTGTTTGTTCGGTCCACACGATGCTGAACGCGCCGTCTTCGTGGGGTTGAATTTGGATGGAGGTCACAGCGCGGTCGGCGCGGACCGATTGTAACCGTTCAATATCGGTAACTGGGTTGCTGTTCGCATCGAATCGCTGTTGGACAATAGCATTTGCGACCTGGTCGAACCACACCAATCGCAGTCCCGAAGACCAGAGTTGCGCTTCCGCTACGAATGCCGTTCGACTTGATACCAAGAGATTTGGTTCGCCCTTTGGAAACCCGTTTGCGTCCAAATCGATCAAATGGATGCCTTGGAAATCGGACCAGATCAGCCGCGTGCCGTTGTCTGCAGGAACGGCTGTCAGGGAAACAGCTGGATTGTCATCTAGTAACGCCGGCCAAACGTCGGCAATCATGTACGCGTCACTCAGCGGCAACCCGTCCTGAAATAGTTGGCCGTGCAGTGTGGCGGATCGTGACGACGGTTCCAGCCAAACGGCCAACTGACGCTGGTTATCCACTGCGGTCAACAAATAGGTAGGCGCTACATTAGTCGGAAAATGAACAATGTCTTCGACGATTGTCGATGATCGAGAAGATTCTAGAAAATGAGCCGATAGATTGGCGGCGATATCACTGGCAAAATCGTCGGCAATAGATGCGGTTTCAACGCGCGTTGAACTGTCGCCAAAAGGAACAGTTGCCTGACACGTTTCCCAATCAAGTGATTGTGATTCGACCACGCCTAGCTCGGGTGGCGTTTCCAGAAACTGCGCGCAAAGATATTGTCGGTCTTCGAGGCGTTCCAGCAATGCGCCGATTCGCCGAGTATCTTTGTCCATGGTGTAATGCAGATTCACTGGCCGGTACCGCGTTCGTTCATTACGCTTGTTGGACCGAAACGGACGGGTCGCGCCGTCTGTACGGTCTGCTACGAAATCAAAGTTTCATTACTTTGAAATCTAAGTCGTAATCCACGCAAGTCGCTCGAATTCACGAATATTCTTGAGCCTGAGAATCGACATTGGACGGCCCTGACCGTGACGTTACGTCCCAGTGTCGGAAGGAATCGTTGTATTTGATACAACTTGGACCCCCAGCCGCTGTTCTATCCACCGTGTGTTGACAAAACGCCTCATCAGGGTTCGCAGGCTCAATTCCAATTGAGACGAATCGTAGTCGTCGTGCGTGTTGACAAAGCCATGCCAAGTGAGGCGAAGGTTCCACGATTCTTGGGAAGCCAGTTGGTTGATCCGTTCGTTAATACGCAGAGCCCAGGCAACTCCAAACGCGTCTCGGAAATCAAACCAAACTTGATCCAGCGAATCAGCCGCAATGGTCTTCCCAGGAAATCCGGTAATGATCAGCACTGCGCTGACAGAAAAACTCAGAACGGCCCAGGATGAGGCATGAGGCACGGATAGGTCCGGCACAAATGCCGTATTGGGTTCCAGTAGCAACAGCTGTCCCAAGACATAAAACAGCAAGGACGGCCAGAAACGAGTAGCAATGTAGTTGCCCAGGCCCATCAGCACCAGTAGCGTGATGAACAGCCGCCACGCACCATGCAGCACAAAAGCTCCACGTGGCGCGTAAATCAGGGACTGTCCCATCGGTAGCAACAGGACCAGCCACATGGTGGCAACAATGAATTGCCAGCCTCGATCCTGTGGCCGCTTGGCACCCAATATCGCCATCATCGGAGTAAATGTGAAAGTCACCAGACCGAACCGCAGCTTGCTTTCAAATGGCGTCGTCAAGTCTGGCCCCAAATACGCGAATGCCGCCAGTAACAAGAACGAAACCGTTGCCCAAACTGCCGGTGCGAACAATGTCGTTCCAGATAGCTGTCGAATGGCCTGGCACAACCAAGCAAAGACTAGGACGGCGGTGATCGCGGCGAATGGAGCGAAGTACGTGTTCAAGTTTAGCGATTTCAAGAGTTGATCTAGCGGAACAGTTTCACTGACTGGCATCTGCGATAATACGATATCCCGTGACAACAGAAAATGGCACGAATTGATTTGCCGGCCCTAGATTTGGCGGGCATGTTTTGTTATCCGCAAGTTAGCCCAAGTGGTCCTCGGACACGTGCCGCCTGCTGGTAATTCGACTTAGAATTCCTGCGAAGATGGCAAAGAAAGGACCGGGTAACACGCTTCACTTCTCGGTAAAGGAACGGCGAATCGTTGTTTTCGTTCGGATCCTTGCGCGAGTCCTTTAGTATCTTCGAAAGGAGTCAGCTCATGAATTTGTCATCGAATCGAGTGATTATTCTGTTGGTCGGAGCCACGTCGGCTGCGGCTTGGGCGAATGGGCTTGGTCATTCGCATCCGGCTTCCAACTCGCAGGATTGTGGCTGCAATTCCACGCCGAATGTGGTTGCCGATATGAAATGTGGTCCGCAAGATCTGAGTTCTTTTCCGGGCAGATGTGGCGATCCTCCATTGCGCAATTCACTATCGCTGTGGGCAAACTATTGCAATGAAAAGCATCAACCGTCTTGTCATGCAATTGCGCCGGCTGCGGCTTGCGGCGGGCGGTTTCGATTCCGAGGTTGTAATTCTTGCGTGGCGGCGCCTTGCAATCAATGTGATTGTGCCGATTCGCTGGTTACGACTCCCGCCGACGGTTGTGCTGGTCCTACTGGCGAATCGTTTGATAATACATATGTTGCGGAACCAGCGTCCGCATCGCCAGCACACATCGACGATTTATATGTGCCGATGGATTCACCGACCGAGCCCGCGTTTACGCCAACAATGGAAGTGAACCAACAACAAGACTCGGCATCCGACGAAGTGATTGGAAGCGGCGCCAGTATCCTCAAGAAGAACTATCCCGTCAGCTCATTATGGATGAAATCGGCACAACAAAATCAACACGCACCGAATCCGCGATAATTGTCAATTTGAAATGGCAGCTTCTCAAGAGTCTGCAAGAAACGTTCGATGGAATTCGCATCGACATTTAAACACTCTTCAAACGCTGCACTAGTTCGAAGATTGAATACCGGCGAGCCGTTGGATGCGGCTGGCCGGTTTTTCTTTGCGCGCTGCGGTTGCGGATTGCTAGCAGTCTGGGTTGCACTGCCCGCATGCGTCGTCAGGTTTATTGGCTCAAGCCGACCGGTGCTGTGTGCCGATAAGTCTACTACAACCATGTTACCGGGAGGGCGAGGCATATTCCGAGTCCGCGGGATGTCTCGTTTCAGGATGGAGGTCGTGGTACGACGATGGATCGACGTGCCACGACCTTTTTTGACGATTCTTCGCCATTGCCGGCGTGGTTGGAATACGAAAAAAGCCGACGACGGATCGTCGGCTTTTTTTGATTTGATACGAACCAAGAAGTGATAGCGGTTAGCCGCCGATCTTGGCCTTCAACGCTTCTGCTGCCGATCGGTTGGGAAACGATCTTTCACTCTTCAGTGCCGAATCCAAAATCTTTCCAGCATTGGCGGATTGGCCCGCGTCATACAGAATTTGAGCCGCAAAGTAGGCGCTGTCGGCTGTGACCGAACCTTTTTCCAACGCCTTGGCGGTGGCCTGCATGGCAGCGTTCAGATTACCTTGCTTGGCCAAACACCAAGCCAGCGTCATCATCGATTCTCGGCCGTAGGACGAAGTCATGTCCGGGTAAATTCGAACGGACAAGTCGGCAAATTCCAACGCCAATTGCTGCTTGGTCTTGTCGTCACTTTCGATCAAAATCAGAGCCAGTTGAGTCAATGCGCCGGCGTGTTTGGGAGATTGGAGATGCGCTTCCTTAAAGACGCGTTCCGCAATGTCGAATTGACCTTTGTACCGAGCGACCAAGCCAATGTAGAGTTTGGCTTCCAGCGAATCGGGCTCCAGTTTCAATGCATTGTTGGCATTGGTTTGGGCCATTTCCAATTCATTGGCATCCAAAGCCCATTTGGCAACGGCCAGCAGAGTGCGAGCGTTGTTGCTGTCTTTGCCCAAGGCCGCTTGCATCAGCTTCTTGGCGTTGGCCGTTTTTCCGTCCTGTTGATACAGCAGTGCCATGTTGATTTCCGGCAAAGGAGTTCGCTCGGAATCGATTTGATGGAGTTGTTTGAAAACGGCGTAGGCGGCCTTTTCTCCTTCAAGGTCCGTTGCCTTCTTGAAGAGGACTCGTCCCAAACGAGTCAACGCAATCAAGTTCTCCGAATCATACTGCAGCGTGGTTCGCAGCAGCTTTTCCGCTTCGTTCCAGTCTTCCGCAACTTCTTTAAGATTGGCGAGTCCAGAATAAGCCATGGCTAGCAAACGTTTTTTTCGTTTGTCGTTGACGTTGTAGCTTTTGCATTTTTCGATACCTTCCTTGTAAAGCAACTCACAGTCGGTCAGACGTCGTTCGTTCAATGCCAAATCACCCATGTAGACGTAGGCACCGGGATCATTGGGAGCTTCCTTCTTGGCTTCTTCCAATGCCGCTCGACCCAATTGTATTTGACGCGACGCAAACAAGATCTGAGCCAGCATCACATTTCCTGGCGGTAATTCAGGATTGTTCTTATAGGCTTGGTCCAGCATTTGTCTTGCCGTCTGGGCGTCACCTTCGCGAAGCTTCTGAATCGCGTCGTCCACCGCTTGATATTTCGGACTGAATTCTTCAATTTCCTTGTCCAAAATGTCTTTGGCTGTCAACTGAGCGTGCGACGGAGTGGCACACACGGCCAGTCCCACCAGCACAAGGCCGAAGAAGAAATACTTTTCCGCTCGGAAACGTAAACCGCAAAACATGGAAACCACGCCTTCCTTTTTTGAAATAACGACACTTGTGCCCTGGCTGTCGACCGAAACAGACCAATTCTTCTCCGGTCGCCGTCCAAAATTAGCCAATCAGCAATAGCTGTGCAGGACGTAAAATACAGACTTGTATCACCAATATAATCTTTTCACGTTTCCATTTCCACGAATGGGAACGACGCGTCGTGGAATGATTTGGATCTAACGCGTTGCTGGCCGCACGATCGCTACAGACCGTATAACTGCTTTTCGATTTTGATTTTCGAAGCGACGAAAAGTCCTAGTCGGGCCACCGAGCCTGGATTTCTCGGACATTTAGATTGCGAAAATCGATATCCGTCGTCGGATCGTGCCCTTGAATCATAAGCGTACCTGCTTCGGTCCGTAGGCCTCGCCGAGGATTCTGGTTTGGCTGGCGATTGTCCGTCCAGTCGGTAACTGGGTAGCCATTCACCCAGGATGCGACATGAGGACCGTCGACGATTAGCGTCTGTTTGAACCATTGGTGGTCATCCGATACCACTCGCCTGGCGTCAATTCGACGAAAGATCCCTCCGGTTCCACAGTCGAGGGGTGATGTGCGGTCGTTGTCCTTGTAGCCGTTGTGAATTTGGCATTCGTAGCCCATCATTTCGTCGCCAGGGATGCAGCGAAAGAAAACGCCTGAATTCAAATTCAATCCATTCGTTCGGCAATCATATTGCAGAACGAAATCACCATATTTGCCGTTTGACTCCAACTGGCCTCGTCCGTTCTTCACATGCAGCCAACCTTCGGGTGTCACGGAATATTCGCTTGCCATCTGCGGATAGGTTTTCCATTCGGAAAGATCTTGGCCGTTAAAAATCGAATTCAAACCAAGCGGTCGTAGCTTCACATTGCGAAACTGAATCGACCCTTCTCGATACTGCAGTCCGATATAGCCTTTTCCCGTCGGCGCATGGTCGTCGTATTCCAAAACCGTTTCCCCATCCAATTGGACCTGAAACTTGCCTGCTTCCGCCACCACATCAAACGCATGCCATTGGTCGTCGGTTTCGCCGGCGTGGTGTTGGCGCTGCACAAAGCTACCGGTGGGAAAAGGGTTATCGGCCGGAGCAATATTGAGTTCGTAGCAATCGGCCGTGACGTTACGCGGTTTCGGACTGGTGCGAAGGAAAACGCCACTGTTCGTTTGGGCCGTGGCTTTAAATTCCACATGCAATTCAAAATCATCGAATTGACTGGTCGTCCGAAGTAAACACGATTCGCCCGATTCGCAGCGAATCGTACCGTCCGCTACTTGCCAATCGGCCGAACCAGCCGACTTCCAACCAAACAGCGTTTCTCCGTCAAACAGCTGTATCCAACCAGACGCAATTTCGTCGTCCGTCAACTGGTTTGCTTCTTGACTGAATGCGGAATGGATGGGGATTAAGTGGAAGCCAAACAGGACAACCAGCAGCTCGATGATGCGGTGCGAACCAAAAATGGCAAACGTCTTCATGGCGGAGATCTCCAGGAACAGGCAGAATTCGTGCGTTTCGAAGATACTCCATCCGGTTCGTTCCGCCAACCAGCGAGCTACTGCGTTGCGACATGCTTTGTTGCATTACTTGGGCAGCGAACCGATTCGTTTGTATCGGCCAAGAAGCTGTTTCCCGCTGACCAACGTGCCGACCAGCCCCAATAGCCAGAACGCGGACGGTTCCGGTACGGCGGACGCATTGGCGACGCCCGGTGTGTCCGTCGCGTCGGCCAGATTGATATTTCCTAGCTGCCAGACCCCCAAGCCGTCTCGAAATATGTGGCCCGCCGAAGCCGCACCGTCCATCGCGTCGACTCCCAAATCATCCGCGTACAATGCAGTGTCGCCACTCGGTAGCAACGCCACGCCATCAACAATAGAAGACCAAGGTGTTGATTCCAACGTGCCATCGTCGTCGGAATCTAGGTCGTTACCGTTGGCACCCGTGAATCCTTCCACCAGCAAGTGCGTGACTTGGTCAGCATTTTCAAAATTCAAGGTTGCCACATGGAAAGTGCCGGACGGCATCAAGGTAAACGAAGACTCGGCCACCACAAAGAAATCACCAGCGTTCAAAGCAACGCTGGGAAGCGAAAGTGCGACTTCGATAACGCCTTCTCCGCTGCTTGCGCTGCCATCGCCAATGACCAAGTACGAATAAATACTGAGGTCAGCAATCGACGACGTCGCCATTAACTCGAAGTATTCGTCCGAATCGGAGCCGGTTTGGTCAATTCGAAGTTCGCTGATTTCCAACGCCGCAAAGCAATGCACAGCGAACAGTGTCAGAAAAAAAGATGTAAAAATAGTTTGTTTGAGCATGTTTTTCTCCCTAATCGAGGTGTGTAAACCGCTCGTTTTAGCCGGTTTGCTACTCGGGAGAAAGTAGTAAGTCTAAAAAAAGAAATTTAGACCAGGTTCTGCGTTAGGAAATGGCGAGTGAAATTCCGTCGAACGAAGGCAGATGGTCCAGGGCATTGCGATTGACTTGCAGACGAACTTGATTCAGGCCGACTAGCAGCGTTGATATGGGGGCTCGAAGTGATTTCTGATCGTTGGTTGGAATCAGCGTCAATTCACGGCCGTTTAATTCGACGGCCTCGACTCCGATCGGCACCAGGAATCCCAACTCGCTGGCTTCGTCCAAGCCGGTCGGTCGGTTGAAATTGCGAGCCAACCGTAAGCGACCAGCGGCTGGAAACGGCTGGAATAATTCGGCAATCGGAATCGGCGCGGAAAACGAAAACGGCTCGGTCACGCCGGCGCCGAGACTTGGAGCATGTGGATCGATTTCATTCAGTAGTGGTGTAGCGGTCCACGGTCCGGCGAGTCGAATCTGGTGCACGATAATTGCTTTGCTATTCCTGCCGAAAATCCCCGATCACTCGGATCTGACGAACTTGCTGCGAACTGAATTCTTCCGCGCGAATCGTGATTTCCACGCCCGTCAGCGGGTGAGGGTAGGGTGGTTCGGTTTCCGATTCGCCCGGATCGTCCACAATTTGACCGGCCGGATCATAGGGCGAAACAAAGTTATTTCGACCAACGACCGGATCGTTTAGGCCATTTGTGCCTTCGTCGATAAATGAATCTCCGTCTTGGTCCATTCCGTCCGTTTCGTACGTCGTCGACCAAGTGCAGTACGTTGCGACGTTGGGATTAATTCCCAGCCGAGACTTTAACGACGGTGGGCCGGCGAAAAAGGACGTTTGGTTCGGTGCTAAAACTCGTAGGTAGTTTAGATCCACGTAGGCTCCGCGATGAACTCGAACCGTAGGACCTGGAGGTACATAAGCCGGATCGCCAGGGGCCAAAGTCATCAGTGATGTCGCGTCGATCGGTGCCTTGGGATCGAACACGCGAATATCAAACGCCAGTACGTCCGACAGCATCAGGTCGTCTCCTTTGCGGACGCCTCGTTTGGAAAACAATCGTACGGGCAAATCCTTGGGATTGTACAGCGGAGCCATATTCGGTCCGCCGGGAACGTTGGTGTTATTAAGCAGCGCGAATGGATGGACCAATTCGTGCGGAAAATTGGATTGCGCGGTGACCATAATGTCTCGATACGGATTGTGCGCAAATCGGTTTCTTCGGTCTGACAGGTCTTCCAGTGAATTAGCGCGAAGCCCGACGGGATTCCCCAAGATGTCGTAGTGGAGTCGTACGGAAAGATCATTTTCGTTGTGGAACATACGCATTAGTTCAATATTGGTCGCGTCGACCGAATTTAGAAAGCTGACGTACGTTGGGTTGGCGTTCATTTCTGGCAGGATCAGCAGCACTCGACGATGCAACGTCAATGTCGGCGTGGCCGGGACGGCGGAAACTTCAAAGGGCGGCACGGGGGCGGTGCGTTCTACCCACCAAATCACTTCGGCAAGGTTGGAGGTAATGACTTGGCCGTTGAACCGTCCTGTGAAGGGTTCGTCGTTGCTGCGCACGGTAAAGGCGATGATGTCGTCGACGTCTCCATATCGAGAAATATCGCCGGCGTTATTGACATAACGGAATTGATCTAGAAAACGTCCGGGATGATTCGCTGCCAGCGGGTTGGCAAACGTGGTGTCGGTGTCGGATACAAAACTGTTGTTGTCATTCAGGAAACCTTCGGTGATTTCGAAGTAACCGGGCTGTGATTCTGGATCGGCCGGCGGATTCGGAATCAACGTCATCATGTCCAGATCTTTTTGCAGCTGAGTGGCGACGGTTCGCATCTGAGCGGACAGTTCCAAGATGGAACGGCTGTCGGTGACGTTGGAGCCTAAAAGGTCAAAGGCGCGAACCATGGCCAGCACTACCAGCAGCGTCAACGCGACGGCAATTAGCATTTCAATCAGCGTGACGCCCGAACGGCGCAAGGACGAAGCTGACATAGCGAAGGGGCTGGTCTCAGAGGACGGCCAATAAGGAGAAGCGGGCGAGCGTCTAGTCACGGTAGTTTCCTGTTCCAGATTCGGAGGACCAAATTCGGTCTGCTTACCTCGATTACTGCGAAGTCTTGCCCGTCGCAGGAGGAGTTTGCCAGTCTTGCCCGTACTCTC
>JAGQOZ010000209.1 GCA_020426955.1 Planctomycetales bacterium | reverse complement strand
GTCGATCGAGAATACTGATTATCCATCTTAGAATTTTCGTCTGATGGTCGAAGCTCGCGGATTGCAGTTCCGTGATCGGTACGGTTCGGATCAATACGTCGTGACACCAGCCTAAGATTTGAATGCATTGGTGCAATTGCTTGACTGCCATATCTGACTCCATTCCGCACGTGCTTTCTACCTGATCAATGATCCAGCAGAAATCGTGATCCACAACATTCTCTCTCGCCTTGTATAGACGTGCGTTCAGTTTCCTGCGTTCGTAGTCCGAAACGGCATTACTTGCAAGTGCCGGCAAAGCAATTATGGTCTGCAATTGCTCTCGTCTGGTTTCTGTGAAAGGCAAGCAAGCGTGATTAACAATCGATGCCAATGTGGAAGTGATGCGACGCAGTGCTAATGTAGAATCGTTTCCCTTGAGCGTGTTTCGGAAAGCCTTCGCGGTATCACGAACAATTCGCAGTAGGTCTAGATTTTCTACGATCTGCAAAGCTACGTCCAAATGGTCCTGGAATTCCAGATAGACACCTGGCGTTATGCCGTCCACGATCGCCACTCTCAATACATCACGCAATTTCGCAACAATCTTCAGAGATTCATGATCGCGAGCGTTCATCGTTCTTGCCCTCCATTGCCGAAGAGCCATTGATGAACCACGTCCGCTACCGCTTCCAGACGTTCGTCGCTGATGCGTTGCAGGTATCGCGCGGAAATGGAATTGTCCGCGTGCCCCATGGCCAGCTTCACGGCGTCCGGGTCTTTCGAATCACCGGCTACAGTGCGGAAAATGTGCCGAAGCGTATAGAACGAAATTCCACGGCGGTAGATGCCGACTTTCTTGGCCAGTTTGTAGAACTGCGAACTGATTGGCGAATTCGCCTTGGTTTCGCTGGCCCATGGATTACCGTGGCGAGTGACAAACACGATATCGCGAAACTCGGAAAGCTTCGGTTCCTTGCGGTCCAGTTCCCGATATTCACGAATCGCTTTGATCGTTTCCGGCCACAGTTTCGCCCGCCGCTGTTCGCCCGTCTTGTTCCGATGGTAGTCCAGCCAGCCGTTCTCGAGGTCGATGTGCTTGAACCGCATGAACCCTAGATCGTAATTTCCAACGCCACAATTGACGCCCATCAGAATCATGGCCGTCATGGCCGGCAGTGCTTCATCCAGCATTGCGTGAATCTGTTCGGGTTCCAGCATTCGTGGCCCGACTTCGTTTCGTTCCTTGCGAATCTGTCGTTCGCTTGGTCGATCGAATCCAGTCCCGAATTTCACCGGCCGATCAATCAAGTCATTCAGGTACGCCCAGCGGAAGATGGATTTCTGACGATTGATCATATTCGCCAGCGTCGTCTTGCTGACTTCGCCACGTTTGCCGGTGGTCAACGAAGAACGCAATGCAAGGAAGTCATCCGGCATCAGATCAGCAACCAAGCGATCCTTGCCAAAGAATCTGACTAAGCGATTGCATTCGGCGAGCAGATCATCAAACGAACGTGGCGATAGCTCCCGGTCCCGGACGTCCTGCTCTCGAGCCGTCAGATAGTGGTTGCACATATCGTTGACGGTGACGCCTTCAGCTTGGATCCGTGGTTCACGCCCGGCCAGCAAGTCGTCTTTTTGTTTTTTTTTTTTTTTTATTTTCTTGTTTGGATCGTTCCAGGGTCCGAAGTAGCGCAGCTTGCCGCGAACCTTCTTGGCCCACTGGCCATTCGCGTGTGCAAAAAGAGGAAAATCAGGATGCGGCTTCTTGGGTTTGGATTTCCCAGCCGCGCCGGTAGAATTGGCACTCGCCATGGTTGCTTTCCTTTAAGCATGAAACCGTGGTCAGGCCGAGAGTGTTACCGCACTGCTCGGCCATTTTTATTGACCAGGGGTGTCGTCCCTGGTGTCGCGTCGATTTTACGACGCTGGCGGCAGCGTGCAAGAACCACTGAGAAATAAGAGATGAGGCTGCTGGGGCTCGAACCCAGGACCTACGGATTAAAAGTCCGTTGCTCTACCGACTGAGCTACAGCCTCGAAGGATTAATGCTCGACTCTGTAGAACGAAAAACCGATCAAGCGGTTCGTTCTTAACGGTGAAAATTTCAGCCGAGCGAAGGTGTTGCAACACCTTGGAAGGCAGCAGTTTAGCAGTCGTCGCGTGCTTCGCAAACCCCACATGACACTTCGAATCCAAGGTCTCTGGACGACGTCCGACTAATCCGGATTTTCCCTAAGATCTGGCGAAAGCTAGGAGATTTGTTCGTTTCGCGCCGATTACTAGCCGGTTCGTCGGATCGGAAAACGCAGATTTGGAAAACGGAACTGGATTGTTTCCGCGGACAACTCGGGAAACTCGGTCATTTCCGTCCGATTCTCGGTGACTCGATCTGGGCGAAAACGTCAAAACGTGTTCAAATCCAGTCCGTTCACAACTTGTTTTACTTCACGCCGCACAATTTGATCTCAGCTGACGAACAATAGAATGACTGTTTACGTCTTTGGCCATCGCAATCCCGACACGGACGCCATTTGTTCTGCGCTGGCGTACGCCAATCTCCTACAGCAAACAAGCCGTCCCGACGCAGTAGCGGCATGTTGCGGGCCGCCCAATCAGCGAACGGAATTTGCCTTGCGAAAGGCAAAAATTTCCACACCCAAGATGTTCATGGACGTTCGGCCGGAGATTGCGAATGTTTGCAAACGCAATCGTATCACCGCGTTTGATGATGAAGTTTTCTTCGAAGTTTACAAGCGACTGCAAGAACACAATTTGCGAGCGATGCCGGTTCTTTCGCGTCAGGACGAACTGGTAGGTATTCTTTCGTTGTTGGATTTGCTGGAGTTGGTATTTCATGCCGATGACCATGATTCCATTGCGGCCAGAACGGTAAAAAGCAGTCTGGACAAAGTCTGCACGGCGTTGGGCGGTGAATTCCAACATCCGATTGAAACGGATCGCCGAGAAGAATTGATGGTGATGGTGGGTGCCATGAGTTCGGAACGGTTCACCGAACGCTTGCACAAGTTTTCTGCGGATCGTCTGATGGTGGTCAGTGGTGATCGGCCCACGATTCAGCTGCCGGCATTGGAACACGGAGTTCGTTGCTTGGTAGTCACCGGAGGTTATTCACTATCGCCGGGGTTGTTGCACTTGGCCGCGGCCAACGGTGTCACGGTGCTCACCAGTCCGCATGACACGGCGACGACGGTCCTGCGCATCAAATCAGCTAGGTCCATTGAATCGGCCATCAACAGCAATTTCCTGGCCATTTCTAGCAAGCAATTGGTGGAAGAAGCCAGACGTAGTGTTGATCGAGCTCCGCAGTTTATGTTTCCCGTGCTGGACGACGCGGGCAAATTGTTTGGCGTATTGTCAAAGTCTGACTTATTAAACCCACCCAAGACGCAAATCATTTTGGTGGATCACAACGAATTGGCTCAAGCGGTGCCGGGTGCCGAAGAAGCCGAAATTCTGGAAGTCCTGGACCATCATCGTTTGGGTGGATCGTTGCGTTCGGCTCAGCCGATTCGTTTTATCAACGAACCGGTCGGGTCGACTTGTACGTTGGTTGCCAAACAGTTTCGCGCGAATGGTGTCTTGCCTTCGCCTGGCATCGCGCTGTGCATGGCGTCAGGCATCATTTCCGACACGCTGTATCTGCGTTCGCCCACGACGACCGATGTGGATCGAGAAGTATTGGATTGGCTCCGCGGCTTAGTAAACGTCAACCTAGATGATTTTGCACGAGATTTCTTTGAAATTGGTTCCGCACTGCGAACCTGTTCGCCGGACCAAGTAGTGCAGGAGGACTGCAAAGAATTTACCGAACACGGACATCGATTTTCTATTTCCCAGATTGAAGAGATTGGCTTCGATCTCTTCTGGAAGCGGAAGGACGAACTGCAAACGGCACTGGATCACTTGGCCGCTCGGCGAGGACTCGATTTTTCCGCCTTGATGGTTACCGATATCGCCAGTAACGGCAGCTTGTTACTGATGTCATGCGAACCCGCCGGCTGGGAAGACATCAGCTATCCTCGCATCGACCGCCATCTGTACGAACTGGCCGGTGTCGTCAGCCGCAAGAAACAGCTGTTGCCGTTGTTTGCCAGGTTGCTGGAGCCGTAGCGAAATCTTAAACGGTTCCGTCGTTTCACAAACGGTTTCCGGCGACTAAAACGCCATAAGCCACTATAGTCTCTCATTCGCAATCATCTTCAACATGACAATGTCCGGTGCGGCACACACTCTGTAGTTGCTCAAGAATTGGAACACACGATACTGAATGCCAGGGCAAATGGCCACAGATAATTGTCGTCATTCCTTTTATTGACACGACCGACATTACAGATAGACTGGGCTGAATGGGACATCGTGCCCCGCTTCAATCGCGCCGACAGGTTGTGCAGGGCTAAACAAGTTCGTGCCAATCGTCCCATCCAACGATTCAAGTGCTGCGTACGGCTGATGCGAGCACGCGTTTGGACGGACAACCACAGCCAAACCAATTAGCAATAGAGACAACGACAGGGGACTTCTCATGAATCACGGAAACCATCGATCAAGCGTTTCGAAACAAGGCAGATACCGCAATCTATACGGCAGCGTGGAGTCCTTAGAAGCTCGGCAATTGCTAACGGCAGCGGCGATTACTGACGGATACACGGACAAGTGGAGCTACTTCCCTGGAGAGACGGTGGAACTGTTTCTTAATGGTGAAACGGTTCAGTCGGATGTAACTCTAACGATCTACACTGCAGCAATTGAACCCCATTCGACGTTTTCACTTGACCACGTCGAGCCTCAGCAAATAGCAAACGAGTTACCTTGGAAAAATGGATATGGCTATTCCCAGACAGCCAGCTATACGATCCCAGCAGATATGCCAAGTGGTATCTACTTTTTTGGGCCTCCCACTGGCTTGCACGACTGGCGTGGTGGTGGAAACCAAATACCTTTCATCGTGAAAGACCCAGACAAGGAATCCGATATTGTTTACCTGACAAGTACGAATACGCCGAACTTGTACAACGAACGCGGTGGCGAAAGCGCATATACGCAGTATGCCATCGGAAACACTACGCCCACCGTTAGCTTCGAAAGGCCTCGTAATACGCATTTTCGAACCGGCGAATTGAACAAATGGATGAGCCAGCAAGACTATGACTATCGAGTCATCGGGGATCGAGACATGGATGACTATTCCGAACTATCTGGTTCTGACTTGCTGATCATCGCCGGTCACAATGAATACTGGACAGTGACTGCCAAGGCTAACTTCGACCGCTTTGTTCAGGAAGGTGGCGAAGTGCTGATTCTAGGTGGTAACGTAATGTATCGGCCAGTCGAATACCCCACAGACGATTCCATCCAAGTTGTTGGTTTCAACAGCTCCATTGAAGTCTTAGCTAGTATTGGCATGAATTATCCATGGGGCGGTCGAGGTAACACGTGCGGAGCGTGCGATCGAAACGTCGGCTTTGCTGGCTACAAGATTGTTCAGACCGAAGCGCCGTTTTTCGACGGCGTAGATTTGGAGCGTGGCGACATCGTAAGCCTGCCGTTCAATAGCGAATTTGACGGGTTTCCCAATCTTGGTCTCGATGGTGACGATGCCACTGGCTTTCCGATTGTCGATCCAGAATATTCCAGCGATTTCTACTTCTTTGATCTCTTCGGCTTCGAAATTGCACAGTTGTTCCGCCGTCCGGCACCGAGTCGAACTCTAGGAGGTTGGATTGAATTCCAACGCTCACCGAATACAGGGCGAGTGCTAAATGTTGGGGCAACGGATTGGGGAAACTACGGCTTCACCGGCCCGGACGGTGATAAACTTAAAGCGCTCACGGCGAACATGATCGACTATCTGCTTGACGGCGTTTACGTCCAACCAGAAACGGGGGACTTTGATTTCAATGGGATTCTGGAAACCGTGGACCTAGAACGTTTGACTCAAGCGATATTGTCCCAATCGGAACCGGTGTGGAAGTACGACTTGAATGGTGACGGGCAGGTTGTGGAAAGCGACCGGCAGGCGTGGGTCGATGCCACTGGTCATGTTTGGGGCGACGTGAACGACGATCGTCGATTTGACTCAGCCGATCTAGTAAGGATTTTTGTTGCTGCTGAGTACAACGACAATATTGTGGGCAATTCGACCTACCGCGATGGCGACTTCAACGGTGACGGAGACTTCGATACACAAGACTTGGTCTTCGTCTTCTCGGCCGGTACCTATGACATGCCACCAGCACGTTCGTCCGCGAGTCCTGATATAGCGGGCGCAATCGCCAGCGAGCAAGCAAGTCGTGATGTTGCTCGTGAGAGAGCACAGGTGTCACATTCAACATCGTTGGTAGACAATCATTTTGCGGCAAGAAAAACGCTGGTTGCAGCTGACGTTGATAGTCTTTTTCAGGTTTAGTCTTTTCGCAACAAGCAATCGGCACGAGTCGCTTAAGCGTTTTTGACACCTCGGTGGCACGGTACGCCCGTGTCACCGAGCGACCGAAATCATGCCGACCTGCAGCTGCAATATCGTTGGTAGGCAACGAACGCCGCGACGGATCGGATAAATGAAGTTCACCATTCCCGTTTCAGTCGACCGTTTTCCAACTGACCGACCTCGCCGTGTAACTCGCGAGCAGCGAATTCGGCCGAACCATTGTTTTCGAACCAAACGCCACCCGACATTACCAGATCTGGATCTCCATCACCGTCTAGGTCGGCGTAAATCGTCGCTTCGTTCGCGAATAGATGCGTTTGAAAGTCACCTTCGCCCGTTTGTTTTTCGTACCAAAAGCCACCACGAATTGCATCCAAATCACTTGTACCATCTAGCTCCACCAGCGTGGCGGTCAGGAGACTACGAGCGTCCAGCGATTTCAAGTTGGCTCGCATCGATCGATCAATGGCGTTTCGTTCACCTGACCGCCCGAAGCTCGCAATCCCTACAATCCGAGAACAAAACTCTACTCATTTCTGATATGCGCCGAACGTAAACGCGTAGACCAAGTCGGCCGAATCAAAATCGCCGTCGTCGTTCCAATCGCCGGTCTCCCAAATACTGTTCCCGCGGACGTCGTCTTCAAATTGACCTGCCTGAAAGACCTGGACAAAGTCAGCCGAATCGAATACGCCGTCTCGGTTGGCATCGCCAGGAATATCGAACGCTATGCCGTGATGAATATCAAAGGTGTACGCCTGCGGCTGACCGACAACGTGAAGGAATACCGTTTCGTCGACCGTAGGAGCAAGTCGAATTCGATCGGTTTGAACGCCAGCCAATTCGAAGTGCACGTTTCCTGAGGTGATCATTACGTCATAGGCAATTCCCGCGTTTAACACCACGGAGAATACATCCGTGTCGTTGACAAAGTCAATTTCGCCGCTGGCGGTTTCAAATGAACCAGGCGATGGAGTTGCCAGCAACGTGGCGGTTTCAGCGGTATTTCCATGATCGTCAACGGGCGGATCGACGTGATTCAGCTGGTTTAGAAAAATCGAATTGCGACCGTCATTTGCAAAGACGACATCCAAGTCACCGTCCAGATCAACGTCGCCCAAGGCCACCGCATTTGAGGAGTCGAGGCCTAGTACATCGCGAGTGTTCGCCCAGTCCGAATCACGAGATCCCGGATTGATCCAGACAAAATTGGCTTGCTGCTGGCCGTTGGCCACAATCAAGTCCAGCAAGCCATCCTGATTGATGTCTCCGGCCGCGCCGCCCATTCCCGCGCCGATTCGACTAAGTGGCTGTGAATTGATCATATCGGCGGCGGTTCCACTTTGATTGGAGTTAATATACGCGATGTCCAATCGCCCATTCTTAACGAAGTCCCCTAGGACAACATCGTTTGTGATTGGCGGGAAGTTGAACGTTTCATCTGCCGTAAAACGGTTTCGTTTATTGACCCAAACTAGGTTTGCGGTGCCAATATTTCCCACAACGGCGTCCAAGTCACCATCATTGTCGATGTCACCGAGAGCAACGCTAGTGGAACTTGAATCTCCCAACGAATAGCCTGAATTCGAAAAGAGACCGCTGCCGTTGTTGAACCACACTTGATTAGGTTGAGAGTCAAAATTCGCAAAGAACAAGTCCAGGTCTCCGTCGGCATCCAGGTCGCCCAACGCCAAGTCAGAAGTGTTGCTGTTTCCCAGGCGTTGATCGCTATTCGCAAAATGCCCCAAACCATCGTTCAGCCAGATTTGATTGCCGACTCGCGTCGCAATAGCGAGATCTAAATCACCGTCCGCGTCGACATCTCCCAAATCAATCGCTTGTGAAGTTAATACGTTTAGCTCTTGAGCCAGCGTGATGTTGTTGGGGTTATTCGAGTCAATCTCCCAGATTTCGACACCGATGTCCGATACAACAAGCACTTCAAGATTTACGTCCGCATCCATGTTTCGAACCGCTACGTCGCGATGTGATTCTTCAACACCAAAGCGGATTGGGTCGGATGCAAAGATCGGAGCCAGCGCCGGTTCGTATGGTTTGCCAGAAACACCGTTGATCCAGTAGGGTACGTGAGCATCAGTTAGTTCGTCACTAACGTAGTCAGCCAGACCATCGCCGTTAATGTCGCCCGCATCGGAAAAATGCTCCAAATTCGTGCCGTATTCTAGCGAGACGCTGTTCGCTAATTCAAATGCGTCTGGAGGCGAATTCCTGGTTGTAGATAAAGTCGCATCAAAAACACCATCGCCGGAACACCACACGTCCATGTCACCATCATGATCCCAATCTGACAAATGAAATTCACCGGTATAGCCATCCATGAGTGCCCCGCAACCGTATGCCATTCGAGTTGGCGCACTTTCAGTTAGGAGATCCTTCCAGTGATACTCGTCTAGCCACAGGAATTCCACGGATGAAATGAAACGAAATTCCTCGAACGTCAAGTCTAAGAACTGATCTCCATCGATCAGCGCCAACGCAAGCGTCGAGTAGGAATACGTCCGAACTTCGTTCGCTTCGAAATGCGCCTCGCGATCCTCCAGCACCACCGCTCGTTCAAACTCGCCGTCCACATTCCAATCAACATGAAACACGCCGTCGGTGTGGGAAGCTAGGAGGTCTAAGTCGTTGTCCGCGTCGATGTCGCCGGCGTCGATCAGCCCTGGTGTGGCGAGACTGACTTCCACGGCAAAGTTGCCCGTTCCGTCCGTGTTGCGTAGCAGAGTGACATTGTTTTGGCCGAAAAAGAGCAGATCAACATTGCCATCTATGCCGACGTCGGACGCTTGGATTCGTAAGACGGACTGATCGTCCATGGGCGGTAAAGCACGAGCAGTGAATTCGGCCGAACCATTGTTTTCGAACCAGACGCCATCCGAAGTTACTAGATCTGGATCACCATCACGGTCTAGGTCGGCGTAAATCGTTTGGTTCGTCGTTGATTCGTTCGCGAATAGATGCGATTGAAAGTCACCTTCGCCCGTTTGGTTTTCGTACCAATAGCC
>JAGQOZ010000208.1 GCA_020426955.1 Planctomycetales bacterium | reverse complement strand
ATTTATTGGTCGCGGTAACGACAGTTCAGCAGGGTATGTGGGTCACCCTGAGGTACTGGTTAAAGACTTATAAAAAGGACCGCGGAACCTTTACGGAACAGTTTGAATATCCGGAAAAACCCGTTCCGGTGGCGGCCAGATACCGAGGCTTTCATCGTTTCGATCTGACAACTTGTATTGCTTGTGACCAGTGCGCCAAGGCTTGTCCTGTGGATTGCATCTATATTGGCAAGGAACGTGTGGAAGGTTCAAAGGGCTTCCGAATAACTGGTTATGCCATCGATTATTCGAAATGCATGTTCTGCGCTTTGTGTGTCGAGCCATGTCCGGTGGACTGCATTTTTATGGGTGCAACACACGATTTAAGTTGTTACAGCCGTGACGGATGCATTGTTGATTATTCGCGTCTACCGGTTGACATCGCCTGGGGCCGAGCGACCTTGAATCCCACCGCCGTCGCTCAGTCTAAGGTGATTACGGAACCTGTGCATGGCGGTCCGAACCAGTAAGTTGAAACTTTTGAAGCGTATTCACTGAGCATGAAATCAAAGCGGCACAAGTATTTTACAGTGGAACAAGCGAACAGCATGTTGCCGTTGATTCGAGCAATCGTGTCGGATCTGGTTGAATTGTGGCAAGATGTCAGTGAACGTAAGCGGCGACTGGAATCGCTGGCAGAAGGCCGCACGTTTCGCAGTCCGGACGTCTATTCGGAAGAGGTCGAGTTCGTTGAGCAGCAGTTGGAACGAGACGTCGAGCGATTGCGAGCGTATCTGGACGAATTGCGCGAACTGGGCGTGGAGCCACAAGGATTTGACGGCGTCATCGAATTTCCGACAATGATGGACGGCCGCTTGGCCTATCTATCGTGGAAGTTTGGTGAACCGGAAGTTTCTTTCTGGCACGACGCGGAGGGAAATAGTCCAGGTCGATTGCCGCTGCCAGGTGCGACGGAAACTGTAACGTCGCTGTAGTTTACGCGTAACGCGGCAAAGTTCTCTTTTCACCATCATTCGATGTGGTTGCCGCCCTTGCAATCAAGGGAGCGAGGGCTACAATCCCAAGGGTTTGCTAGAGCTTTTCTCTTTAAATTCTATGCTGATCCAAAGAACGAAAGACTGATCTATGGCTTCTGCCGTTGATGCATCCGCAGGGATTGTTGGCTATCTGGCTCTTTTCGGTGGGATCGGATTTGCCTTTGTGTTTGCGAATCTTTTGCTCGGGCGCTTCCTGCGTCCCAAGGATCCGCACCCAGAAAAACAAGAGATTTACGAATGTGGCGAACCGGCGATTGGTTCCAGCTACGTGCAATTCGACTTGCGATTTTACGTCGTAGCATTGATTTTTATCATCTTTGATGTCGAAGTAGCGTTCCTCTTTCCGTGGGCCACTGTCTTTGGAAAATCGACCAATTTGCTCGAACACAAGGCTCCCATGGTTCAGCAACTGGATGATGGCCAACTGGCCTACACTGAAGCGACGGCGGGAGTGCTGCGAGAGCTAGGGGTTGCGAATCCAATTCCTTTGACAGGTGATATTCGTCAAGCAGAACGAGATGTCGAATCTGGGTTCCAGCAATTGGCCTTTATCGCCCTAATTGAGGCCAGCGTGTTCTTCGTTATTCTGCTGATAGGGTTTGCCTACGAATGGAAGCTGGGAGCTCTGGATTGGGTTCGGTCGATGGTGAGTCAAAAGGAAGCAATGGTGAAGCCGATTCATCCCGGTTCGCCGGGTGGGCCTAGCGAGTCAGTGTTGTCGGCGTAAGTTCGCTCCGTTTGATTCGAAATTGTATACGAGGTAAGTATGGCTGGTGGTGACGGGCTGCTTAGCAAGCTCAAGAGCAAATTTGGTGACCAAATCGTCGGCGCGAATCTCGAGGCGATTGACCCTTGGATTGAAATTTCACCAGACGCGTTGGTGGAAGTGAGTCGGTTTGTTCGAGACGACGCTGCGCTGAAGCTAGAGATGCTCAACTGTATTACAGCAGTGGATTGGTTAGAAGTCGACCCTAAGAAGGCCGCAAAGGCCGGGTTTGAACCTCATCTGGAAATGGTCTATCACCTTTCCAGTATTTCCAAGCGGCACACGTTGGTGCTCAAGGTCAAATTGCCCCGGTGGAAAGACGGTGTTGAAGGCGAAGCCCCGGAATGCCCTTCGGTCAGTTCGGTTTGGTCTACCGCGGATTGGCATGAACGCGAAACTTACGATTTGTCCGGAGTTATCTTTACCGGGCATCCCAATCTTCGACGCATTCTTTGTCCAGAAGATTGGGTGGGTTATCCGCTTCGCAAAGACTATCAAATGCCTTTGGAATACCATGGAATTCGAGGCCGGTAGCGATTGCAAACTTGCACCGTTCTATTTGAGATCAACGGAAACATCGGTTCTAGGTGAAAACGCATGGCGACGCAGATTGACGACCAGAGAATTATCGAATTCGACGTACGTACGGACGAAATGCTGGTCAACATGGGCCCGCAGCATCCCAGTACGCATGGTGTATTGCGATTGGTGTTGCGAACCGACGGTGAAATTGTCTCCGAGGTTACGCCGCATCTGGGGTACTTGCACCGTTGCGCAGAAAAAATTGGGGAAAACCTAACGCCTCGACAATGGATTCCTTATACGGATCGCATGGACTACCTGGCCGGTATGAATATGAATTTGGGCTGGGCGCTGTGTGTCGAAAAGTTGTTGCAGCATGATTTGTCGGAGAAAGCCAAGCATCTGCGAGTTATCATTTGTGAAATGGGCCGAATTGCCAGCCATTTGGTCGGCATGGGAGCCTACGGATTGGACCTAGGAACGTTCAGTCCATTCTTGTACGCATTTCGAGAGCGCGAGCGGATTTTGGACCTGTTTGAGGAAGTCTGTGGTGCGCGTCTGACCTACAGTTATATCACGCCTGGCGGAGCAACCGCGGATTTGCCCAAGGGCTGGTTGCAAAAGTGCGAACAGTTCCTGGATCAGTTTCAACCGATCATTGCCGAATACCACGCTCTGCTGACCACGAACGCCATTTTTATCAAGCGAACCTGTGATATTGGTGTTCTGACTCCCGAAATGGCCATTGATTTTGGATGCACTGGGCCCGTTTTGCGAGGCAGTGGGGTCGACTATGACTTGCGACGCGATGGCGAAGAGCGTTATACGGAAATGTATGACGGTTATGCGTTCGAAGTAATCTGCCAGAAAGATGGGCATTATCCCAAGGACCACCAATATCCGGCCGTGCCGAAGGATGCGGTTTTGGGAGATTGTTGGCATCGGTTCTATGTTCGCATGCTGGAAGTGATCCAGTCGATGGACCTCGTACGACAGGCAATGGACCGGTACAGCGTGGCTAGTGGTGACTGGGGAGTGCCTATCAAGCTGGCGACTAAGTTGCCGCCTGGCGATGTTTACCTGGAAACCGAAGCTCCTCGTGGCCAGATGGGCTTCTACTTGGTCAGCAACGGTGGCAATATTCCTTGGCGAGTTCGCGCTAGGAGCAGTTCGTTCTGTAATCTTTCGGTGTGCCCGGAAATCTGTAAGGGCGTTCCCATTGCCGATATTCCGGCGATTGTTGGTTCGCTAGATATTGTCATGGGCGAAATTGATCGTTAACCAAAAATCCGAAGACACCGGGGCTTGTAAGGCCGACGGACATTGTGCAATATTTCACAAGCAAATTACTTTGCGGCTCAAGGTCGTTCTGACTGTTGTCGCAGCATAGGGATGTGAATGTGGCCGAATTCATTAACAGCTTTCTGTTTCCGGATCAGCCTGATCATTGGATAGGTGTCTTGATTACGGCGCTGATCCATGTGGTGATGATCATCAATGTGATCGCTGTCGGCGCATTGGTCTTTATTTGGATGGAGCGCAAGGTCTCCGGTCGTATTCAAGATCGATTGGGGCCAACTCGCGTAGGTGGTAAATTCGGTTGGCTGCAGACGCTTGCCGATGGTTTGAAGCTGGTGGCCAAAGAGGATATTACTCCTGGTCAGGCAGATTCGTTTCTCTTTAAACTGGCTCCATATTTGAGTTTTACAGCTAGTTTTTGTGCGTTTATCGCGCTGCCCTTTGCGTCAGGATATTCTTGGTCGTCCGGCTGGGCGGCTCGAGAAGTCAATACGGGCGTGTTCTTTGTTTTGGCGGTATTGGGGCTGGAAGTCTTCGGTGTGATTCTGGCTGGTTACGCTTCTGGTTCGAAGTGGTCGTTGTTCGGCGGGATGCGAGAAGCGGCGCAAGTTGTTAGTTACGAAGTGCCTCTTGGGTTGTGTGTGATTATTCCCGTCATGCTGGCCGGTTCAATGAACCTGGTCACTATCGGCGATATGCAAGAAGGTTTGTTTACCAACTGGTTCTTGTTTCATGATCCGTTTACGTTTTGCGTTTTCTGGGTCTACTTTACGTGTGCCATGGCCAGTGTGAATCGAGCTCCTTTTGACTTGGCGGAAGCTGAGAGTGAATTGGTTGCTGGTTTTCACACGGAATATTCTGGCTTGCGATGGAGTATTTTCTTCATGGCAGAATACGGCTCGATGTTCTTGGTGAGTGCGTTGGCGGCCATTTTGTTCTTTGGCGGCTGGAATGGTCCGTTCCCTGTCTTTGCTACCTTGGCTTCGGCTTTGGGTTGGGAGGCTTGGCCAACCACGGGGCTATTGGGGTACGTGGCAGGTTTGGCAGGTGTCGCTAATATTTTGTTTAAAGGTGTTGTTGGCGTAACCGTGATGATCTGGGTTCGCTGGACGTTGCCTCGTTTGCGAATTGATCAAGTGATTACCATGTGTTGGAAATACTGTGTGCCCATTGCAGCAGTCTGTTTTGCGGGTGCATTGTTCTGGCAATACAATAATATTTGGTTCCTTAACAGTTTGCACCCAGCTCGATCACGAGCGGAAGTTCGCGAAAACTGGTCGGTAAACGAACTGCAATTGTTAACTCCATCTGCCTTGCACGAAGTAGGCGAATCCGATATGGCGAAGGGGATTGAAAACGAAGCCGGAGGCCAAATCTAATGAACTGGCATACGCTATTGTTTTATCTATTCGCCTTGATGTCGTGTGGCTTTGCCATTGCGGTGGTCGCATCGTCCAATGTAGTGCGAATGGCGTTTTTTCTGATTGTCTCACTGGCATCCACGGCGGGTCTGTTTTTCTTGGCCGGTGCTCACTTCGTGGGTGCGATGCAAATCATGATCTATGTTGGCGGAACGCTGGTTCTGTTGATTTTTGGCGTGATGCTGACGGCGCACGCGGCCTTCGTTTCGATGGTCACCAAGTCCAGCGATTGGGTCTTGGCGGCAGTGTTTGGCGGTGCCTTGCTGGGACTGTTAGCATTAACCGCTTTTTCCGTCGAAGACTGGCGAGTGGCTCGGGGTGACCAGGCAGCAGTTACCAGTTCCGAAGGCGAATTTGCGTCTAGCATTGGTCAAGCGTTAATGGGAATGCGAGTCGACCGATTGTCAGAAGGCAACTCGCAATTAGAGGCTGGGATGAGTGGTTACTTGCTTCCGTTCGAGATTATCGCCATACATTTGTTGGTTGTCTTGATTGGTGCCGCGTATTTGGCTCGAACCAAGCGACGAGTAGGTAGTGTGACGGAGGGGGTGCAGTGAGTTTTCTGACGGATCCTGTCGGTGTGTCTCATTTTCTGCTTGTCGGTGCTGTGATGTTCGTTTGCGGTGTCGTTTGTATGGCGACCAAACGCAACGGTCTGGGCGTGTTGATGGGAATCGAACTGGTGTTGAACGGTGCGAATATTAATTTCGTGGCCTTCGGCAGTAAGTACCTTCGGTCAGAATCGCTGGGCCTGGACGGTCAATTGATTGCCTTGTTTGTCATTGTGTTGGCGGCAGCCGAGGCGGCTGTGGCATTGGCAATTGCGTTGAATTTTTATAACAATCACGCCACGATCGACGTGGATAGAGCAGACGAGTTGAAGGGCTGATGGAAGTCGGAATTATTATCGCCTGGTTGCTCGGAACCGCGGTGCTTCTCCCGCTGTTGTCCTTTGTGCTGATCCTGCTGTTTGGCCCTCAGATGGGCAAAGGTGGTCGGCAAGCGGGCTTTTGCGCGACGGGTGCTATTTTGGGCGCATGCGCCCTGTCGATGATTTCATTGGGAATCTGGATCGCGAACCACGGACCCAGCGCAGATGCTCATGCCAGCCATCATGAGGCCGGCGAACATGACAGTTCTGGGCATGGCAGCGGCGAACATGACGGCGAAGCTGGACATTCCGAATCGCAACACATTCAGGAACATTCGAACAGCGAGCATCCGAGGGCTGTTCATTCGAATTCGAATGATCACCCCGACGTATCTGGTCTGACAGCTTATGTTGCGTTGGCCGACGGGCACGACTTGGAATCGCATGAATCGAGTCATTCGGAAGACCATGGCCACCACGACGCTACTGGACCAAGCTACACGTATGAAGTGTATACGTTGGGCAACTTTGGTTCGGGCAAGATGTCGATCAGTGTGTACGTGGATTCCCTGACCGTCTGCATGTTTTCCATGGTAACGCTAATCGCGTCGTGTATCCATTTTTATGCCATGGGATATATGCACGACGAACTGGTCGACGGAAACAACTACGTTGACCACGAAGTGACGATGAGCGACGGGTCGCATCTGCATCGACCAGGACGCTTTCATCGCTTCTTTCAGGCCTTGTCGCTGTTCTGTTTCAGCATGTTGGGATTGGTCTTGTCCGGCAATATTGCCATGACCTTCGTGTTCTGGGAACTGGTCGGAATTTGTTCGTACTTCCTGATCGGTTTCTATGTGGAACGCAAGAGTGCTTCTACTGCCGCGAACAAAGCGTTTATTGTGAATCGAGTTGGTGACTTTGGTATGATCATCGGCTTGATGGCATTGTGGGCCAGCTTGGGAACGTTTTCCTTTGGTGGCGACGACGGACTGTTTGCCAAAGTTCGTCCGGCGGCACACGGTCATCAGCTTCAGACGCCTGATGGGATGGTCAAGTTCGCGGCCAAGAGCGAAGTCGAGAAAGTGGTGAGCCAGCTTGGCCCCCACGCATCGGTGGCTGAACTAGATGCGGCCGTTGATTCGCATTTGGACGAGTGGCGAGACGCCGAAACGTCGAGCGTTCCTGGCGGCTACGGTCGTTGGTTATTGATCGTTGCGGGCGTCGGTATTTTTTGCGGTTGTGTTGGCAAAAGTGCTCAATTTCCGCTGCACGTCTGGCTGCCTGATGCCATGGAAGGCCCCACTCCGGTCTCGGCCTTGGTGCATTCCGCGACCATGGTTGCGGCGGGCGTCTTCTTAGTGGCTCGGTTCTATCCCGTGTTTTGTCCGGAAGTGCTGTTGGTGATTGCCGTTTGCGGAGCCGTCACGTTATTTATGGCCGCTACAATTGCGATTACCGCGACGGACATCAAGCGAGTGCTCGCGTATTCCACGGTTAGCCAGCTGGGCTACATGATGTTGTCGTTGGGATTGGGAGGCTGGTTGGCGGGAGTGATGCATTTGTTCACGCATGCTTTCTTCAAAAGCCTGCTGTTCATGTGCAGTGGTTCTGTGATTCACGCGGTTCATACCAACGAGATGACCGAGATGGGTGGTCTTCGCAAGAAGATGCCTTGGACTTCGGCAACGATGTTGATCGGCTGTATGGCCATCGCCGGCGCCGGTTTTCCGTTTGCCATTTTCGGACAACATTTGGGACTGAGCGGTTACTATTCGAAAGATGCGATTGTCGAACAGGCTTGGTTGTTTCGACTGACCAATCCATCGTGGGGCAACCTGTTCTTTGTCGCTGCGGCGGGTGGTGCTGCTATCACGGCGTTTTACATGTTTCGGCTGTGGTTCATGACGTTTGCCGGGCAGCCTCGCAATCAAGAGCGATACGATCACGCTCACGAGTCACCCCCCATCATGTATCGTCCGTTGATTGTGCTTTCCGTGTTTGCGATTGCGGCAGGTTGGGGACCAATCCAAGCGATGATGGGTTCTGTGTTGGCCGCGGTAATCCTGTTGGCAATCAAGTTTTGGCCGAAAAGCCAATCGCAGCACAATCAACATGGACATGTCGAACATGGGCACGATCATCATGGTCACGGCGACGACCAGGGACATGGACACGAACACCACGGATTGCCACCCATAAATGTCGCGCTGGGATTGGCTGCGTTCGTCTTTATTGTTGCATTGGTTTGGCGACCGACGTTGAGCGGCGTGACGCTAAGTTCGTTATTAGAACAGTCTCGTCCTGCGGGAACACTACCCGATCAGAAAGCTGCTTTGTTGGATATGACTTGGCCGAACGAACATGATAGTCATGCTCCGGCCATCAAAGTGACGGCGGGCTGGATTGCCTTCGGTACGGCCATTTCGGGCTTTACATTGGCCGTTCTTTTCTACGGTTTGCGTAAGTTGGATGCTGGCCAAGCAAAAGCAGCGTTCGCCCCAATTCACAAGTTCTTGATCAACAAATGGTGGTTCGACGAACTTTACCAGATCCTTTTTGTGCAACCGGCGCATTGGCTTGCCGCTATCGCTTCTTGGATTGACAAGAATATCTTTGATCGCTTCTTGGATGGAGCAGCCTCGACCGTTCGGCGTATTGCCGTGGTCTGGGAGAATTTTGCGGACCGACAGGTCGTAGACGGATTCGTAAATGGTTTGGCCAGTCGCATGTACGCAACGGGTGCAAACTTGCGAGGTCTCCAAACGGGCAGCCTGCGACAATACGTTCTGTTCATCGTTGTTGGTACGTTGACAGTGTTTGTGCTCGGTAGTTTTGTGTGGAATTACGCGTTCGCCGGTTAAGCCGGAGCTATTTTCAGATTTGAATTGAAGAAATCATGGATAACAGTGCCCTTTGGATTAGCTTGGTTGTCTTTTTTCCGACGGTTGTCGCACTGCTTCTGGCCTTTGTGCCGAAAGGAAGCGACGACCTCATCAAGCTGATTACGTTGGTGGCCACGATCGTAACCTTCGGTGGTGTCGTTGGCGTCATGATGTTGCCCTTTGATATCGAAGTAGCCGGACTTCAGAATGCTTTCTCGCTACCTTGGATCACTTCGTTTGACATCGATTATTTCATGGCGGTGGATGGAATCAGCTTGCCGCTGTTGGTGCTGACCGGCTTTGTCAGCATCATGGCCATGATTGCCGCATGGTCTATCACCAAGAACGTCAAAGCGTTTTGTATTCTGTTTCTCGTACTAGAGACCGGTATGCTGGGCGTCTTCTTGGCACTTGATTTCTTCCTGTTCTACGTGTTTTGGGAAGTCATGCTGTTGCCAATGTATTTCTTGATTGGTGTTTGGGGTGGTCCTCGCAAGGAATACGCCGCGATCAAGTTTTTCTTATACACGCTTTTTGGCAGTGTCTTGATGTTGATTGCCATCTTGATGCTGTACTTCAACAGTGACCTGGTTGCGTTGCAGCAACAGGGAGTCGACTTAACGCAGTTCCAGATCCGAGAAAGTGTGGTTGCTGAAGTCCAAGAGGCTGCTACCGCT
>JAGQOZ010000207.1 GCA_020426955.1 Planctomycetales bacterium | reverse complement strand
TCTTCGTCACGCCATTCGGCGGTACCGAAGAAATCAACACCTGAGGCAGCAGGGTCGGTTTCGAAATCGAGTTCGAAAATCTCGGCCTGCGCTACCGTCGACGAAGCTGCAATCAGCCCCGCCACTATCAACTTCCAACACCTTCGCATCATCCATCCTCATCATGGAATTACTAAGAAATTACCAATGCCGTCCTGTTGCCAAGACTGACAAATACTCCAACCAACCCTCTCGTCAATAATCCAAATGCGACAAAATGCGCATTAAAATCGAGTTTAACGAATGCAAGAGAAAACTCAATAATTGTGTCTAAAATCGTGGCAGAATGGATGGACACCCTTTGTCGCTTCCGATGCTAAACTGAGAAGTCTTGACTTTGAACATAAGCCAGATGCTAACTAATCTGAACACGCGAGTTCCATCGAGTCGTGACAAGCCTATCTAGAAGTGACGCAAGACCATCTAGCCCGGCGGCCCCAGGACGCGTAAAGACTTGGGTTTTCCGCATCCTTGCGGTGACGATCGTCCCGGCGACCATCTTGCTGTTGCTGGAATTCGGGATGTCGCTGGCCGGGCAATCGTATCCGACAACCTTTCTTGTGCCGCAGCCGGAGGACCGAAATAACTTGGTAGACAACTACCAATTCGGCTGGCGTTTTTTTCCGCGCAAGCTGGCTCGCAGCTCCCAGCCCTTATTGCTTTCGCGAAAGAAACCGGCGGGCACACACCGCGTTATTGTCTTTGGCGGCTCGGCGGCCATGGGCGATCCAGAGCCGGCATTCGGACTGGCTCGAACCATTCAGGCCAACTTAGAGCACCGCTTTCCGAACGAAGCATTTGAGGTGATCAACGCGGCGGTGACGGCCATCAATTCGCATGTCGTGCTATCCATTGCCAAGGACTGCCGCTCCTTGGATGCGGACGCTTTGGTCGTTTACATGGGCAACAATGAAGTGGTCGGTCCGTTCGGAGCAGGTACGGCATTTGGAAATGGAAAAACATCCTTATGGCAGATTCGATCGAGTCTGGCGTTGCAGCGAACCACCATTGGTCAAAACTTAGCCAAACTGTTGACTCGCCAGGAAGGCCAAGTTCCCGAATCGTGGGGCGGTATGGAGATGTTCACCGATCGCTTGATTCGACACGATTCGCCTGAGTTAGCACGAGTGATCTCGAACTTTCGCGCTAATGTCCAAGACCTTGTCCGCTTGGCGCATCGAGACCAGGTTGCTGTCATTCTGTGCACCATGGCTACCAACCAACGTAGCTTTCCCCCGTTTGCTTCGCTGCATCGCTTAGATCTGACTGCAGAACAACTCAGTCGCTGGAACGAATGGTTTGAACAAGGTACATCCGCTCAGGATGCTTTTCAATATAACCAAGCCATTGACCTGTATCGACAGGCCGCAGAACTGGACGGCGAATTTGCGCTACTTCACTTTCGGCTGGCCGAGTGCTTATTGCAACAGGGAGACATTGATTCGGCCCAACATCATTTTCAACTTGCTGAAGACATGGACGCATTGCGATTTCGAGCAACTTCGCAGATCAATCAGATAATTCGTGATGTGGCCAGTGAACAACCTCAAAACACAACACTCGTTCATTCGGAAAACGTTCTGTTAGAAGGCAGTGGCCTATCAAGCTTGGGGCAAGAACATTTTCTGGAACACGTCCACTTAACCTTTCGAGGCAACTTTGAATTAGGGCAAGCGATCGCGAAAACCATCGCTGAAAAACTGCTATTGCGGGACGAAGTCCATGCTTGGCCGACGCAAATCGAATGCGCCGTTCGTTTGGGTTTTACTCCATTTCACCAGCATCAGATTGCCACAGAAATGCAGAAACGCTTGCAACAGCCACCGTTTACGGAACAGCCCGACCATGATCGGCACATGGCGGCATGGGACCAAATGACTCAGTCGCTTGCCGCAAAACTGACGCCCGCATTGGCACATGACATGATCGCTCAGTATGACCAGGTATTGGCGGTTCATACAGACGACTGGATTTTACAAGAGCAATACGCGGCGCTGCTGGAGTCGATTGACCGGATTCCCGACGCGATGGAACAACTTCGCCACGTAACGCAGCAGATGCCCCATCACTGGAAAGCGCACTTCAAGTTGGGATCGCTATGCAATCAACATCAGCAGTGGGCAGACGCAGAACCCTCACTACGAACTTCGCTGCGCCTACGCCCTGACTTTGCAAGAGCATACAGTAGCTTGGGAATTTGCCTTTCGCATCAAGATCGTATAGACGAAGCATTCCAACACTTTGCAACTGCCATTGCAGTCCAACCCGATTTTGCCGAAGCCTATTTCAATTGGGGCTTAGTCTGTGCGAACCAAGAAGATCATCCTCAGGCGGTTCAGCGTTTCCAGCAAGCGACTTCGGTGGATCCAGATTACTTGCCCGCCTATGTCGAATTGGGTTCCTACTTTGTTAGCCAAGAAGACCATGCGGCGGCAGAACACCCTTATTCCGAAGTGGTGCGTCTAAAACCGAATGACGCTGCCGCGCGAGTCAATCTGGCGTTGATTTTGATCAAACTACAAAAGAAACAACAAGCGATCGTCCAGTTGCAAGCGGCCTTACAGCTGGAGCCTCGTAACGTGATTGCTCGCCAAGCACTGCAGATGGCTCGGAGTTTACCGGATTAGCCCATGGCGAGTTCAAAGTGATTTCGACAAATAGCGTTCCAACGGCAAAAACCTATAATAACTGGTTCGCTCAGTTGCTATTTCATTGTCTTTCAAGCGTCAAAGGGGCCACCGTGCGTTGCCTACTACTGCTTCGAACCCAAGTGACAACGTTTTGCCAACTTCTCGTTTTGGCAATGACCTTCTGCGTCATCAGCCTTGGTAGATCAGCTCAAGGCGATGCGCCTTCTACCAATGCGGAAACACCATCCCTGTTTCAGCGTCTTACACCGACGGATACCGGCATCGATTTTGTTCAACCGATTGATGTCGCTCATCCTCAGAAATACTTGTATGTCGGAGGCTATGCATCAGCGGGCGTCGCTATTGGTGACATCAACGGTGACGGCTTGCAGGACCTTTTCTTCAGCGGCGGCCCAGTGCCAAATCGGCTTTATCTGAACGTGACCAAATCTGGGCAGATCCACTTTCAAGACATGAGCGATGCCGCGGGAATTGCCAACGATCATGCCTGGGCAGCCGGTGTCGCGATGGTTGATATCGACGGCGACGACGATCTGGATATCTATGTTTGCTACTACGATTCGCCGAACCAACTTTACATCAATCAATCGACCAAGGAACAGGTTCGCTTTGTCGAATCCGCCAAGAAATGGGGGCTTGATCTAGTCGACGCGTCGTTTATGCCAACCTTTTGCGATTACGATCGTGACGGCGACCTGGACTTGTTCATCACCGGCTATCAATACATCAACCCAGCAGGCCGACCGGCAACATTGCCCATGACTGACCAGAACGGCAAACCGGTCGTACTTCCAGAATTCCAAAAATATTACGGTATTGTTCCCGGTCTGGATGGTACACCCACCTTCACTAACGTGGGTCGCCAGGATTATCTATTGCAAAGCAATGCGGCCGGAGCAAACGGAACGACAAATCGCTTTCGGGACGTTACTAAGCAAGCCGGCATTAGCGGAGTGGGCGTGGGTAATTCGGCGGTGTGGTGGGATTACAATCAAGACGGTTGGCCCGATTTATATGTGGGCAACGACTTCAAAGTGGCCGACCAACTTTTTCGCAACAACCATGATGGAACGTTCACCGATGTGATTGAAGAAACGGTTTCGCACACCACTTGGTTTAGCATGGGCAGCGAAGTCGGAGACATCAACAATGACGGAATCTTGGACTTCTTGATCAGCGACATGGCTGGAACAACACACTACCGTTCCAAAGTCACCATGGGCGAAATGAGCGTCAATGCTGAATTCTTGCGCACGGCGGAACCAAGACAACTCATGCGTAATGCGTTATTCATTGGCACCGGCACCACTCGTTTGCTGGAAGCCGCCTATTTGTGCGGACTAGCGAATTCAGATTGGACTTGGTCGGTGAAATTGGCTGACTTAGACAATGATGGACGCCAAGATGTGTTCTTCACCAACGGGGCAGCCAGGATGTTCAACCATTCCGATTTCCAAATGAAGGCCGAAGAACGCATTGGCAAGACCCAGTGGGACATGTGGGAAGACACGGAGATTCGCCAAGAGGAAAACCTGGCCTTCCAAAACTTGGGAGATTTTCAGTTTCAAAACGTAAGTCAGAAATGGGGTCTCAATCATCTGGGCATGAGCTACTCGGCAGCCTATGGCGACCTAGACAACGACGGCGATTTGGACCTGATTGTCACCAACTTAGACGAACCGGTTCATGTTTATCAAAACCAATCTGAAACGAGTGGAAAACATTTTTTGCGAATACGCCTGCGATCCCAAGATCAAAATCGGTCAGGTCTGGGCGCGGAAGTCCACATCGAAGCCAACGGATTGACTCAGGTTCGGCAAAATTCGCCCATGATGGGATTTCTATCTTGCAACGAACCTATCGTGCATTTTGGACTGGGCGATGCAAGAACCGTAGATCGCATTTCCATTCGGTGGCCCGACGGTTCGAAGCAAGAATTGACGAATGTGACCGTGGACCAGGTGCTTACCGTCACACAAGATGCGACAGCACATCAGCCAATTCCATTAGATCCAGCGCCGCTATTCACAAATTCACAGTCTTTCCCGGCGTTACGCCACATCGAACAAGACTTCGACGATTTCGCTCGCCAACCTTTACTGCCATTCAAGCATTCCCAGCTAGGCCCCAGCATTGCAATCGGCGACATCGACGGCGACGGCGACTATGATTTCTACATGGGCAAAGCCAAAGGGACCCCTCGTGCTGTTTACACCAACGGTGGCCGAGCAAACTTGTCTGTGAAATCGACACAGGCATTTCGCAATGAAACTTCCTTTGAAGACATGGGAGCCATTTTCTTGGACGCAGACCGAGATGGCGACCAGGATTTGTACGTGGTCAGCGGTGGAGTTGAATGCGATGCGAATGACCAGAGCCTACAGGATCGACTTTATCTGAATGATGGGAAAGGTGTTTTTCAGAAAGCTTCTGCTTCCACCATGCCAACCGCAGCTAATAGCGGGTCAATTGTTTGTGCCGCCGACTATGATCAGGATGGGGACCTGGATCTTTTTGTGGGAGGGCGAATTATCCCGGGACGCTTTCCAGAAACCCCCAACAGCCTGTTGTTAGAAAACCGATCTACAGTAGGATCACCTCGGTTTGTGGACAGAACGCCGGAGGTTGCCGCCGATTTGGCTTCGTCTGGATTAGTCACCAGTGCACTCTGGTCTGACGCAAACGGAGACGGATGGTTAGACCTATGGGTAACCTATGACTGGGGCCCGGTAAGACTTTTTCTTAATGAAGCGAGCACGGAAGGCAACAGTAGGATAATGGTAGACCGTTCGACGCAAGCAGGTTTAGCTGATCGCCTTGGTTGGTGGAACGGAATTGCTGGCCAAGATTTGGATCATGATGGTGACATAGACTATGTAGTCACGAATTTTGGACTCAACACCACCTACCACCCGACACCCGAAAAGCCGGAACTTCTGTACTACGGCAAATTTGACGAATCGGGACACGCACATTTGATTGAAGCCAAGTTCGAAGACGCGAACTGTTTTCCGCGTCGAGGTCTCAGTTGCTCCAGCCACGCCATGCCGTTCATTCGTGACAAAGTGAAGACGTTTCATGATTTTGGACTGTCGACGCTGGAAGACATTTACTCGCCAGAAAAGCTAGACCGCTCCCTGCGCCTTGCAGTCAATTCGTTAGAGTCTGGAATTCTTATCAACGAAGGTTCGAGCCCACATAATGTGAAATTTCGATTCCAGCCGTTGCCTCGCTTGGCACAGATATCGCCTTCGTTTGGCGTGGTGCTACACGATTTCGACCTGGATGGCTGGACCGATTGCTTCCTTGCTCAGAATTTTTTCTCGCCTCAAGTAGAAACAGGACGCATGGATTCTGGCCTAAGCCTGTTGCTGAAAGGCCAGCCAAGCGTCCGGCCCAACGAGATCGCGTTTCAGCCCGTATGGCCTAAGGCCAGTGGTATCATGGTGCCCGGCGACGCGAAATCTGCCGTCGTTATGGACTATAATCGCGACGGAGTTTCAGACCTGCTGGTGGGCGTCAACAATGGAATCATCCAGGCCTTTGACGGAACCGCTCGTCAAAACCGCAGTCTTCGCATTCGCTTAAAGGGGCTTCCCGGCAATGTCGATGCAATTGGCGCGAAGGTTCGAGTCCGCTTTGCAGGTAGCTCTGTCAATGAGCAAGTGGCCGAAGTCTACGCTGGCAGCGGATACTTATCGCAATCCGCGCCTGAACTAGTATTTGGCTGCGGCGAGAACAGCCACCCCGTCTCCGTCACGGTGCACTGGCCAGACGGAGCCACTAGTGAAGATAACCTATCGGCCGAATCGAGACACATCATGATCACGCACCCACAGCTCTGACATGGCGACCTGTTGCCGGCCATTCCATTTGTCCCGTTGCTCTGTCGTGGACGAGGCCACGAGTCCTGTGCTTCCTGGAGCTCTGCGGAGCCGAACGGGACGCGTAGCTTCGTCCACAACGGTATTTACTCGCTGCCCCGTCGCCCAATCCATCACTAGGACGACGAACCATGGCTTATTCCGTGCGACGATCCACCGAATAGCCTTTCGGTTGGCTGTTTACGGCAGCGTGTGGAATGCGTTTCATCTGTAAGTCTCGAATCCATGCGTTATGCCGAAACCAATGCACGGGCACTTCAGCCAAGTTGACCTGCGGATCAACCAGTTCCTGATGAGGCCGACCATTATACGAGACCAAAGTTACCGCAGATACTTTGGGCCGACGACCAGATTGCTGTTCCCAAATCGCGGCCACTCGTCGAGCATACCGGCGCAGGTAAAATGGTTGTGCACTGGAGTGCATGTACTTGGACATGGTCATGTCTTGTAGACTATTCCAATGAATGCGGGCCGCTTGATTGTTGTCGGTTTGAGAATCGGCGATGTAGGCCAACGGCAACAGGTCTTTTGTTTCTGCACCCAGCGGGCCGAAGTGAATCACAATCGGATCCGGAATCTGGCTGTCAAGATCGGCGACGCCTGGCGGACGCGTGCTGGGACCGTGAACAAACGCGGTGGGTTCGATTCGAGTTGAACCGTTCGGCTGGAGCGACAACACTTGACTGTCTTCGACAATGAAAAAAGCGGCCGGCCGAGCTGGTTCGCCCTGCAACGCGAACGGGTAGATCCTGCGAACGATAGGGCCAACGATTTCCTGCAACTCGGGATCCGCTGTTAGTTCACGAATCTGTAACTGGACATGATGCAAAGTAACGACGGCATCCTTAGAATTGGCGATGCCTCGTTCAAAGTTCACCACACCCGACCGCAACGACGCCAGTGAACTGACGGCCGTATTTGGCGAATGGACCGAACGGCATTCTGCCACTATCTGATCAATGGCCTGAGAAATGGACAGCGGCACCAGCAGCTCCGGCTCTCGCTGGTAAAGATCTCGCCACACGCCGTTGGCACGAATGGCGGCAACGTTGTCGGCGTAACTGACTTGCCTTCCGCTGTAGGGATTATAGATGATTCGTTCGCCCAGTATCGGTTCTAGCACCACGGAGAATTCAGGCATTTCTGGCCAGAGCACTTGGCCAGGCGAGATTTTTCGAAACAGTTGTTTTTCGAACGGCCAGTTTTGCCAATGAACGCTTGGCGTTTCGCTTGCCGCTGACATCACGTCCGCATCTTCGATTCGTATTTGATGTCCAACCGCGTGACGAGTGTCGGCCTTGAGTCGCCAGCTGAAACTGAAGCCTTCGTAAGTGAAACGAGAATCACTATTGATCAAGTGATGCCTAACTGGCAAAACCGATTGCCAAACTAGCCACAGCATGACACTCGCCACAACCCATTGGCTTGCTCGGCGGCCAACTGCTTCGACCTGATTCTTAGCATCCGTTCGCGGCAGACTCCAACCAAGACTCGCTCCAACGACGGGAAAGATAATGCCGCCGATCGCGGCCCATTTCATGTCCGGTTTGCGCACCGCTGGATTGCGCAGCCAATGCAAGAGTCGCTCAGGCCAATCGGGATCCAAGAAGATGGTCACCGTCGTGATCCCGAGAATCGGAAACCAACCAATGTCATCGAACAGGAACAAGAAGTTGATCGAGTGAAAAATCAGCATCAAGATCAGACCGAAAATACGAGTGCGTCGGATCAACAACAGGAATCCAACCGCAAGGTCGAATATGGTGCCGATCCACGCCAAGGCATAGGCCAATTCAGGCAAATGCAAGAAGTCCTGCAACGCCGCCAATTGACCGGAGGACAAAATCGCTTCATACGGTGCTGTGGTGTTCTTATCAGCCAGAAACCAACGCACCGGTACCGCATCAAGCAGCCAGTCATAGTGCAATTTCGCGATCCCAGCATAGAAATAGGCAATCACCAACTGGCCTCGTAAAACAAACAGTGTCCAAAACGGAACGCTGGAAGTTCGAGTTCTTTTCAGCCAAGCGTCAAGGCTGAATCGGTTTGCCGCCGGCATCCAAGCCAGCAAGAAACACGTCAGCAGCTCGAGATAGAAATGACTTTGCCAATACGTGCGAGTCGATTCGACAGCAAACAGATAGCCCCAGATCAAGAAGACAAGAACCGATGAAATTCTATACATCAGCCCGAACGCCATCGAAATACCTGCGACACAGAGCAGAATTGCCATGGCGTAAATTGCGGTTGGCGAAAAGAGCGGCAGCCATTCGAATCCTTCGTAAGGCCAGTGAAAACGGATGTCGCTTCCGGTGTAATAGTTTTCCAACGGCGTACCGGCGGTGATGGCTGCATCGTGAGGCACCAGCAGCGACCAACCTTCCAGCGCCATTAAGATGCCGACACAAATTCGAAAGACGGCGAGTGACGCGCCGTCCACCGAGGTCACAAGCAAACTGACCAGTGGCATTCGCGAAGGAGCCGCGTTTTGTGAGGATTCATTGAAAGACAAGACGTAGGACCCGCGAGTAAACATTAGCAAACCACACTGGCCCAATTCAAACATGGAACCAATGCTTGACAAATTTTTCCAGCGCGTTATCGCTCAGCAAAGAACGAAGGCTTGAACCAACCGAATCACGCTATTTGCCATTTGTCTATTTACGCTAAAACGGCACTTTCGCCTACCGCTTGTTACCAGAAATAAACATCGAATAATCCTTCGTGCAATGGCCGTCGCCTGCGCCTTTTGAAGGGCCCACTCGCGTTTTCCGCTGGAACTTCCTAGCCCGAAGCGTCAGTTTTGAAGTTACGCTTTTTCATAGCCCGAAACGTAAGCGAGGGAAAACTGGAAGTTTTAGCAGTCCCTCGAAACTATGAAGGAAACCTCCGTCAATCGTAAACTGAAACGTGTATATCCC